>CAKZVF010000204.1 GCA_937921995.1 uncultured Pirellulaceae bacterium | reverse complement strand
GGCCTATCAGGTGTTTCAATTCGTCGGGTTCAACACCCGCGTCGTGCATCAGGTCAGCTAAGATCCACTCGGCGGTGGATAGCTTCTGTCTGATCGTGCCGATGCCGCAGCGGTAACGAGGTTCTGCGGCTGGTCGGTATTGACCAAAATCGTCAAAGAAGAATGCCTGGTTTTCCGATCCATCTCATAAGCCTGTGTCAATTGGCAAGAAATATTCCAAAGCGGCACGGGAGTGCCGCACTCCAAAACGCAGGGCAGCCCTTTGGAGTGCGGTGGTCCTGCACCGCTTTGGGATATTTTTGATCGAATGTTTCTAAAACCGGGCGCCTGTCTGCCTTCCAATAACGGTCAGCAACCAATCACTACTGAGTTCCTTTTGATTTGGAACTCAACAACAGATACCCAACCAGCAGCAGGATACCGACGACCGCTTGCGGCGTCCAACAGATGAAGATGCCCAACAGCACCTCGTCGAAGAGCCTGCCTAGCTGCCCTCCAACCGCAATTGCGACGCCGATCATCACGATCGCCATCATCGTCATCATGACAACGCGATGTTGCCATTTGATGTTCGGCGGCAACATCGACAGCCCGACCAAAACACCCGGCCCGGCAAAAAAGATGACGGCCAACACTTTCGGATCGGCGCTCACGTTCATCGCCGCCGCCAGAAAAAGTGCGATGACGCTTGTCGCGATCAACATTGACTTGATCGAAAACTGAAACGATCCATTTCCACCATCTCTGCGTCGCGCTTCCCTCTTGAGCGATTGAAGCACAATCAGATTCAGCGATTCCCATTTCCATCCTGATAGCGCCGCAACGATCAGCGCGAACACCCATCCCACGGTGCAATTGGTAAAGAAAGCCGTGAAGTTCACCACCATCCGCCCGTAGGCTTCTCCCTTGCGCCAAACCTCCATCGGAAATCCGATCGCTTCTTCTTGGACCTCGGAGGCACCGATCAAATTCAACACACCATCGGACAGCCAAAAATAAGACAGCGCGTTCATCGCCGCGGCGATCATCAGGCCCGCCAGAAGTCCGCGGCCGAACCAATGCCAGCGCGTCGATCCGATGCCGAAGTCGCCAAGTGTCAAGTTCGACGGGTCGGAGTTGACGTTTTGTGAATCCATGGGCTTCGTTTTCGTTGGTTGATATTTTTGTCTAATGGGACGGTTCGTGATGGCTCGGACGCCGGCCAATGCCGTTCTTTGGAATATTCATCAAATTCGTGGGAAGAGCCTGCGATGGCGACCGTTGCGTTGTGTTTGCTTAGAAAAACCACTCCGATTCGTGATATAATGAAGGAAGCACATCTTGATCCTTGGAGTCCAACTTCGAATGAGACTGGTCGTTAAATTAATTGCACTGATCGCCATCGTCTGCGTTTCTCACACACAGACGACAACCAATTTGAACGCTCAAAGTGTTGCGCGGCAATGGAACGAAGCACTTTTAGATACGATTCGGATAGACTTCCCAGCGCCTACGGTGCATGCCCGCAACCTCTACCATACATCCGCAGCGATGTACGACGCGTGGGCAACATTTGATGATGTGGCGGCAGGGCATTTCTATACAGCCAAAGAACAGGCCAACGACGTTGCCGCGGCGCGCGATGAAGCGATCAGTTACGCGGCCTACCGAGTGCTTTCGGCGCGATACCAGCTGGCGGTTGATCCCGTTGCCTCGCAAGCAATATTCGATGCCGTGATGAATGATCTTGGCTATGATCCAGCGGTCACCACAACAACGGGGACAACACCGGCGGCGATCGGAAACCGAATCGCCGATTTGATTTTGTCGCAAACGCTCGACGACGGTTCCAACGAAGCCAACAACTACCAAGACCCAACGGGATACGTTCCGCTAAATGAAGCGATGGTCGTCGACTATCCCGATGTCTTACCTGAAAACACGACGGCGCTGGACGATCCCAATCGTTGGCAGCCACTTTTTATCAATGCCAGAGTGACTCAGAACAATCAGATTGGATCTGACCTGCAGGAATACATTGGACCGCACTGGGGAGACGTCAAAACATTTGCGATGTCCAGCGCGTCGGGCCCTTTTAGTTGGTCAGACATTGATCCCGGACCGCCGCCGATCCTCAATGGAGTCGGCGATCAAGAGTACCGCGACGACACGATGTTGGTGATCGACTACAGCAATTCACTTGATCCCAATCAAGGCCCCGGCGCCGAAACGATCAACATCGCGCCAAGTGCCAACGGAAATCGACCGCTTGGAACGCATGACAATCAGGGCTACTCATCGAACCCATCAACGGGTCAACCTTACGCCGATAATTTTGTGTTGGCGGCGGACTACGGCAGGATCTTGGCCGAATTCTGGGCGGACGGACCTAATTCCGAAACACCTCCCGGGCACTGGAACGTGATCGCCAATGGTGTTTCGGATGACCCGCGTTTGGTCAAACGCATTGGCGGCAAAGGCCCCATCGTCGATGACTTGCAATGGGACGTCAAATTATATCTGGCGCTCAACGGCGCGGCTCATGATTCCGCAGTCGCGGCTTGGGGTGCAAAACGAGAGTACGATTACGTTCGCCCAATTACGAAGATCCGCTACCAAGGCAGTTTGGGCCAATCATCGGACCCAAGTTTGCCATCCTATCATCCCGATGGATTGCCGCTGATCCCGGGCAGGGTCGAGTTGATCACTTCTCAAACCATTGCCGCAGGTGGCAGGCACCGTAACGTGTTCGTTAATGCGAATCAAAATGAAAACGGCACCTTCCTGATAAACTTTTATGACTTTCAATTGGTCAATAGAATTGCAATCAAAGCGTGGAACCACGAACCCGCCGATACCGAAAATGAGGTCAGCGGCACCGATTGGATTCTCGCCCAAAACTGGGTGCCTTTCCAGAATGACAATTTCGTGACGCCCGCCTTTGCCGCCTATGTCTCAGGGCACAGCACCTTCAGTCGCGCCGCGGCCGAGGTAATGACGCGGTTTACCGGAGACGCTTATTTCCCGGGCGGCTTGGGCGAAAAAGAGTTTGATACTCATTTTCTAGAGTTTGAAGATGGGCCAAGCCAACCGGTTACTTTGCAGTGGGCTACCTACTACGATGCGGCCGACGAAGCAGGGATCTCGCGACTTTGGGGCGGGATTCATATTCCTGCCGATGACTTCGCGGGTCGCGTCATGGGTGCTTCGATTGGTAGCGATGCCTATCTATTTGCGGCAGAAAACCTCTTCGAGGCCAACCTGTTACTGGGAGATTCAAACGGCGACAACGTCGTAAACAATCAGGATATCCCAGCATTCATCACCACTTTGGTCACCGGGCAGTACGCAACCCAAAGCGATATCGATCGAAGCGGACAAGTCAATTTCTTGGACTTGTATCCGTTCATCCAAATTCTGTTTCAAGATTAGCGGGCCGAGCACGAGGCTGCTGAAACGCTTACGCTCCACTCCTTAGGTAGTGGATGAGTCCACGAATCCTGCAGCTGCATTAATCGATGCAGCAATAAGCCTTACTTATAAAAAAAACAGCAGACCGATTTTGCTTCACAGAAGCCCCGTGGCAATGCGGATCCGCGCAAAGCCAGCTTTATTGTCGCCGAAGCATATTCAAACGAACAAAATAGGTGAATTCACCGCGCTGATTTGACAACATTTTAGATAGGCATAAGAAACTGCCAGTGGAGACCACTTCTAATCTCTAAAATAGAAAATTCAAATGGCCTCTGAAGTTCATTCATTTCGTGCACGCCCACGTGGATTCACGTTGGTGGAACTCTTAGTTGTCATCGCATGACAAAAAACTAGCGAAGTCCGGCGGGGTTATCAAAGAGGGCAAGTAGAAGCGTTTGATTTACTTCAGCAACTTCGCAAAAAATCCGCATGTGAAAGTCCTTGCTGGGCAACGACTTCTTGAATCTCACCTAAAAAGCGTTTGGCATCCTGAGGATAACCTTTGGTGGGTTTGATATTTGGAATTCGAAGTTTCCAATAGTCGTTCCAAGCCACCATAAAAACTTCGCGCACGTACTTTGACACCATCGAAGCCAAGGCGACCGGCAACTGACCTTCCCCCTTGGCTGTGAAACGAATCTCGCACTTCTGATTCGGCAGGCTCCACTGGTAGACGCTTTGTTGTGATGATTCGCCGACTATTTTCAGCGGACAATCGGTAATCGCGTTGTTGATCATCGCGCTGTAGTAACTTCGACCACCGTGTTTATCGCACTCGATCAATATATCATCCGACCGACCGTCCATTAACCGCGCCGCCATCCGCAGCGTTCGATCCGAAAGCAAACTGGCTTTGTTACCGAGCTCCCTAACGCCAGCGTTGAATTCTGGTGGAAGCAAAATCGTCGACCGAATATCACACAACTGGATCGCGTTGCGTTGGCAAACGGTGCGGAAACGAGCACTTAGCCCGCCGAGTCTTTCCTCAAAACCGACGTCCAATCCCAATGGTAATTCGAGGTCGTGATCCTTCAACCAAAAGTGTTGTTGGAGGAAATCTTTGGAAGCCGTCGGGACTAAAATCACAACTAAATCAGACAGCGATCTTGGGATTCGTCCATAAATCGATTCGAGTAAAACCAGAACGGTCGTTTCCAAATGCTCAATCGCCCCAGAGCGACATGCGACCTTCGAATCCGCGATAAGCAAACGTTGATTTGCTGTACCTGACTTTACGGACGTTGATTTCACCGACTTAGGAGTATCGGCGACAACGTCAGCCAAAACATGATACAAGTCAATGCTCCGTCGAGGGCACTCCCATGAGGTTGCCGAAATCACCAAAGGCCCCAAGGGCGGTCCGTATCCGGCTTCATCGGTTCCAATTATTAACGCCACCAAAAGCCTTTCTGAAGCAGCTTCGCATTTAACTATGGGTTGTTCAATTTTCGATAAACAGAAGCAATTGAAAGCCCTCCCATTTTCTGGATTCGCAATTGTAGCCTATTCGCTGGTACCTTGTTGACATGCGAAGAAAACGCTTAGGATCTGGCAGGGCAAGCCTCAATGCAGACCTTTTCAAATTGAGGCGCACCCCAATCGTGCGATACTTCGGGCTACCAAAAGCTTGACAACGGATCCTATCTCCATCAGCATATACATGCAGAGGTTCACTCCCATCAGTTAAAGATACGGGACATTCAATGTTAGACGTTGCCGACAAACATTCGGGCCACAAACTCCGTTGCTACCGAAGCTTTGCTACGCTGAGCGCAATCGGCGCATTGGTTGCGCTGTTGATCACCAGCATTGCCTCCGCCAACGTTGACGTTGGCTCCAACGACTTCTTTGCGGCAGCGCAAATTTTGCCGGCCGGCAGTTTGACCGTCTCGGGGGAGCTTGACCCCGTCGTTCAGGGCGACCTAGTAATACAGGAACCAGGGACCTTGGTGCCCGGAGGAGTCGTCTTCCATGACTTCATCGTTGCGCCCGGCCAGAACTTTACGGCGGCAATTGATAATTCGGCATCGGGAACCGACACGACGCTTGGGTCGTTTGATCAGTTTTTCAATTTGGTTGCCACCGATGACGATTCCAGCTTCCTCGGAACAGGACTCGGATCGTCACTAAGGTTGACTGGCAATGCGGATGGGACGCTTCACCTGAGAGTCAGCGGATTTAGTGACTTTGATTTTGATGGGTTGTCCGATGGCAGTGCCACCGCCCATTCGCAATCGGGTGCTTACGAACTGCTGCTCTTTGAGGGCGGGACCGCCGGAGATGTCGACCTATTTGCCTTCACAGGCTTGGAGGCCGGACAGAACTATCTTGCCGAAACCTTTGCCGGTGATTCGGGGGTCGCTCCTGACACAGTATTGGGCTTGTTTGACAACGCTGGCAACATCATCGCGACCGATGACGATGGGGGCTTAGGAACACTGTCTCAAATGGAAGTCACCGTGCCTGATAATGGCACGCTTGTGTTAGGAGTCAGCGGATTTTCTGACTTTGGTTTCACAGGCCAACATGCACAAACAGGCAGCTACGCGCTTACGCTGCAGGCCGTCACCATTCCTGAACCATCAGGCGTCGTCCTGTTGGCATTATTGTTGGCCGCATCTGGATTGCGCCGCACGCGTTAAATTTAAGTCGCCGATCTTCAGAATCCCATCGCACCGAATGACGTTTCGATTGCCGCGGTCAGCAGCATTGCCAGACACCGATCAAGCGTTTCTTAGAAAAGTGAGTTCTCGACCTCTAGTGGCCGGATAATTACTTTGGCCCGACAAGTTGAGTGATGTCGGTGTATCGCAGATCACGTTGGGCAGAGATATTTCCCAAGTTTCTCTCTCGGCGCTTAACACTCCCAGTTTTGCCGGCAAGCTATTTGCATGGGCATATCAAAGGGTGCTGGAAAGGCGTCTTTTCTTAAAGCATTTGAACATGGCCTAAATTCGTGCAGCTGGGTATAATTCACCGCAATAGCTAATTTGGATTGCCACTTTTTCTACAAGCGGTTCTTTTCTTCGCCTGTTCCATTGCTGCCCCTCCTTTTTATTGCCCGAGACAACAACCTGTATGATCTACTCAAAACTTCGACTTGGCATCTTCATTACGCTTCTGCTGAATTGCACTACCGCATTGGGGCAATGGGACCCGCCTTCAAGTTACTACTCCAACGCCACCGGCACCGGGGCGACGCTCAAGTCACAGCTCACTTCTGCGATGTCCTCAGGACATATTCAACGGACTTACGGTGACTTCCGGTTTTCCGCCGCCGTTCACGATCAAGACCCCGCAAACAGCTCTCGAATTATCCTCGCTTACAGCGGCCTTTCGAACACTTCCCAGTGGGATTCCGCTGCGACTTGGAATCGTGAACACGTCTGGCCGCAGTCAAGACAACCAGGTTCGGTGTCGAACGGGTCACAAGGGAACCTGGGTGACCCTCATGCGCTTCGTCCGTGCAACACTCAAGTTAACTCCAATCGCGGCAGCATGCCATTTGGCTTCGGAGATACAACAGGGAACTTTCGTGATCTAGGAGTCTATTGGTTTGTCGGCGACATGTGTCGAGGCGACATCGCCAGATCGTTGTTCTATTCTGAGACGCGATACGCCAACTCTGGGATTTCACTGGTCAACGGAAATCCGTCGGGAAACCAAATGGGCGACCTAGCGTCGTTGATCGAGTGGCACTTTCTCGATCCTCCGGACGAATTTGAGCGCCGCCGCAATCACGCAATTTTCAGTTCCCAACTCAACCCACAGTATTACACCAACAACCGAAACGCCTACGTTGATAATCCTGAATTTGTTTGGTCAATCTACATGGACCAAATGAACGACTCAACGATCACGCTTGCCGGTGGCAGTAGCGCTGCAAATGGAACCTCGTCGCTTCAAATCGACTACGGCTCAGTCATCGTCGGAACAAATGTCGCCACCACCGAATCAATTACTCTCAACAAAGCTGGCAACGATGGCACCTACTACTCAGTGGAAGCCATTGGCGATGCCATGAGCGACGTCGAAGGCAACAACAACGCATTTAGAATGAACGGCCCCGACAGCCGGACCATGAATGTTTCACTCGTCTACGATCGCCAAACGGCGGGAGACTATTCCGGCGCCGTCATGTTCGACAATCTCGACATCACAAACCAAGGCGGCGTTGGCAACGGAGCCAATGACGGCAATGATTTTGTGACCTTGTCGTTAAAAGTTGTTGATCACGCCAACGCATCTTTTGATGGCACAGCGGACCTAGATATGTTGACGATTGATCTGGGCGAAGTTTCCATTGACCAGCCCATAACACCAGTCGATTTCGCGATCCACAATCTAGCGTCTCAAGCCGGAGCAGACTTAACGGCGAACATGGATTTGATTGGCGTTGGCGCTGTCCCGCAAAACAGCTTCTTGACCTTCTCTGATGCACTTTTTACCGACCTTGCCGCGGACAGTTCCGCTGATCTTTCGATTTCAGGTACGCCATCGCAATTAGGAGCCGGCAGCACCCAATTTTCGTTTGTGGTCTCCGACGAAGACATCCAAGGAAAAGAGCTACAGTTCCTGCAACTGGTCGTAAATTACGATGTCATCGACATCTTTTTGCTTGGCGATGTCAACATGGACGGAGTCGTCGACTTTCTGGATATCGGTCCATTCATTGGACTTCTGACCAACAGCACATTCAAAGACGAAGCGGATTGCAACGGAGACGGGGTAGTCAACTTTTTGGACATCGCTCCGTTCATTGGCATTCTTTCTGCCACCTAATGATCGGCCGAAGCTGAGTTGGCTCGCTTCTCTCAGGATTACTGGCTGGTTAAGATAGCGATAAACGACGCAATATCAGTGAAGGTAACTTCACCATTTTGATTGCAATCCGCTTGTGCGAGATAAACGCTCGATGACAGGATTCCGATAAACGGAGCAATGTCCAAGAAATTCACTTCACCGTTTTGATTGCAATCGCCCAAAATGAAAGGGACCGCTCCTGGTTCCGCAACGGGCGTGGTTACTGTCAGTGCCGTACTGCTCAGATAACCGTCGCCGGTGAAATTGAAACGAAGCAAATTGTCGCCATCGTTCAAAAACCCAAGTGGCACATCTAACTCTCGGCTGATCAAGCCGTCATCGATCGCGCCAAACTCCTCGTCGTCGACGCCTCGGATGACACCCGGAACCGAGATCGTGTTTCCATTAATTGAGACCGTAAAAGCGTCGACGCCTATCGCGCGAGTATAACCAACACGAAGCTTGGCCCCGATCGCACCCGAAACTTGAGCGTTAATAGTCACTTCCGGCGATTGACCAAGCATCCCATCGTTCAGTTCGACTGCGATCTGGTCACCAAAATATGATTCTTCAAACAGTGTTTGTGAGAACCCATCGTCACTTCCAATCGTGAAAGTAACGACGGCACCTTCTTTGGGGTTAAGCGCCAGATTCCCAAAAGTGTTTGAAATATCCTGGTCCTCTACAAATAGGTTTCCAGCGACGTCATGCCGAAAGACTCGCGTGATTTGAGCCGACGACACGGCACCCACGTCGCTTAGTAGAAGATTTAGATCCAATGAATGCGTAGAATTCAACAAATTGTTCAACAGCAGATAGATTTTGTCGCCATCGCGAAAAGCGGCCGCTTGCAAGTCGTCATTAACACCGTGGACGTTGATGTACTCTCCTTTTACTGGAGCGTACATTCGCATCGTGTTGCCAATAATGGTTTCGGAATAGTCGCCGTTGCTGATCCGTTCGTAGATAACGTTATCGTCACTTTCGCGATTGGGAACTTCGTTTCGCCAGTGACTGGCAAAGATAAACGGAACAGCATTGAGAATGGCATCGGGCCGATTGATGTACAGCAACAATTGCTCGCGCAGGTTTCTGCTCTGATCCCACTGCTGCACGTCACGATCGTAACCGGCATAGCTCCCGTTGGCGGTGCTTCCGTTAACGCCACGATTGAAGGAAGAGTATTCTGTGATGGAGACTGGCAAACGATTGCCGTGCACTTGTTCCTGACGATTGAGCATCATATCGATCTGGGAATTGATACGGCCAGGACTTTGATCGACGGCCCTTACGACAGTTCCGTTTGCCTGAACGTCGTAGCGTTCGTAGGGATGGATAGAATAGTAGTCCAGCTCTGATCCTGCGATATCAATGAATGGTTTGATCGTACTGTTCCAACGCAAATAGTCATCGGCAGAAAAACCGGTGACCGCCAAACTGGGCCCGCCAATGGACGACGAAGGAAATTCAGCTTTAATCACCTGGGCAATTTCTTGATGATACACCGCTAATTCTTGCGAGGCTGCCAAGAGCGCCGCGGCACCACTTGGACCGCCGAAAACACCGGCCAGGTGCAAGTCCGGTTCGTTGATGAGTTCAATGTGGAACCGGTCTGCAGGGATTGGGTAAAACGCGTTGGGACCATAGACCACCTCGCGCAAATAGGTCTTCAAAAAGTCCGCATAAAAATCGCGATTGGGAAACAAACTACTCTGTTCGCCCGTTCGAAATGCCGCGTCAAAAAAAGCGGCCGATGACCTGCCTGAATTCACGAAAATCGGACGCGTCACAGAATCTCGCATCGATTCATAGCGCGTACCATTGGTGACAAAATTCCTGTAGTCGCCCTGCAAATCGTTTTGCAAAGCCGTCGGATCAGCGAATCCGGGACGGGTGGGATTTTCCACTAAATCCACACCAAGGAATTGATCGAATTCTGTCGAGACTCGGCCTGCAGTCAGGTTCAATCCGTCGACCGAATAAATCTCCAATCGCAGATTCTTCATCTCCGGATTTGAGGTGGTGCTCGACGGAGGAAAAATCGTACTGGTATGCGTGAAAAACTGCGCCCGATCGAGAGACGAAACGCCACCTATACTCAACCGGTGCCCAGCGTTGATGGTCAACGAGGTTGTTTGAGCTTTCAAAACTCCCACGCCACAGGCAGTCAGCCACACAAAAAAGACCGCGGTGACAAGACAACGGTAAACAGAGGATCCCGCGTAGGCAGGTCGCATGATAAGCATCGTGGTCCTCATCGAAGGGGGTTAGCGTCAAGGGCAGGAATGTTAACAATCTTACCGCACGCCGCAGACAAGATCAACGATGTTACATCAATGTTTTGCTATACAGACACACACCGGGCGGAAATATCCGACTCGATCTTTCCTCTATTCTGGCACTTTTTGACTTGATTCCAGCCGAAATCGAAACTGATGGCTTCCCGGTTTGACCACATATTGTGGCAGCGTATGTGACAAGGTGCCGCCGAGTCCCAGCTGTGCGCTATGCAGGTTCAACGTATAGTATCCCTGAGGTTCGAGATCGAAAGGATGTTTCGCGGAGTCGATGTCTGCGGCCGCGTAAGGCCATATGCTGAATTGAAAATGCGGTTGTCCCGTCACGACGATTCCTGTGCCAGCATCTCCAGAGAGCCTAAGCCAACGTGTGTCGGTGCGGTTGCCATTCTCCTGAGGCATGGCGTAACTGTGAAACATGGCATCGGTTGCTGATTCAAATTGGCCCACTTCCGCCGCACGTTTTCGGTCCGGGTAATTCTCCCACGGTCCGCGTCCGTAATATTCCGTCCGGCTCAACTCAAACGACAGCCCCATCGTCATCCCAACACGAATAAGGTCCGGCAACGATGGATCAGCCTCAATTTGCAGGTCCACGTCGATCGCCCCATCACTGGAGAACCGATAAGTCCTCCGAATTTGCACCTTCTGATTTTCAGTTTCTTGTTTAATTTGCACTGTCACCTGTTGATCGTTGTCAGAATTGACAACCGAGGCTTGCGTCGCCAACCGCTCAATAACTTGCTTCCAAACATTGCGTGACTTCCTGAAGGCACCCGAACTCGCAGCCAATCGATCATTGTCGGTCGCCGGACGGTCGAAATTCAATCGCAGTGGGAACATCAATTGCTGGACGTCGTTAAGCTTCCAAGAGATCAGTTGACCGGTTTCTGCGGAAATCTCCGCAGAGAACGAATCGCCCAGTACTTGGATCTTAGCTTCGCTCTTTCGGACCTCAACCTTCCCCCGATTCTCTTCCGCCGATACCTCTTTTAACTCCGCAGCTTGGATCAGTAATTGTTGACTGGCAACTTCAAACCCTGCTTTACACCATGGCCGTGGTTTCGTTTCGTGCAGCGAAATCCGCAGCCAATGGTCGGCATCCTTTTCCAGGTTTGACGTCGTGCACGGAACACTGACTACGGCAGAAGTACCAGCCGCAATGTCTTGAGCCGGTAACGTTCCGGATTGAGTCACGGTGCCATTTTTCGATTGCGACCAGCGGAGCTCATACTGTTGTAAATTAGTGAACGTAAAACGATTGGTCAGCTCGATCGCGCTGGGCTTCTCTTCTGCTATTTTAATAGCCACCGGCTGGAAGACATGCTTACATTCCCAAGCGTGCGGATTGGGCGTCCGGTCAGATCCAAACACACCATTGAGACAGAAGTTCTTGTCGTTGGGAACGTCACCAAAATCACCTCCGTAGGCAAAAAAGGTCTCTCCCTTTTCATCTTTCATCTCCAGCCCTTGATCGATCATATCCCAAATGAAACCACCCATCAAATTCGGTCGAGCACGAACCTCATCCCAGAACTCGCCAAGCCCTCCGACAGAATTTCCCATCGCATGCAGGTACTCACACATCACGATCGGTCGGTCAAGTTTAGGATTTTCGGACATATTAACCAGCTGCGACAGGTCGGGATACATCCGGCTGATGACGTCCACGTACTGAGCATCGTTTGGATTCGACATCGTTGGCCAGCCCTGTGATTTATAGCCAACGCCATCGTCCTCGACATAATCAGGATCCGTCGGATCGCCCTGAGCCCCTTCGTAGTGAATGAATCGCGATGGATCAAAATCCTTGACCCAACCTGCCGCCGCCGCAAGTCCCGGCCCTGTACCGGACTCATTACCCAGCGACCACGAAACGATGCTGGGATGATTCTTATCGCGCTCGACCATCCGGTAAACGCGGCTGCAAATGGCCGCGGTCCAAGAAGGCGTGCTGGGGATGAAGCTGCCCAAGTGGTGCGTCTCGATGTTGGCTTCATCCATAACGTAGACGCCATATTGGTCACACAGATCTAGAAAATATGGATCGTTGGGATAGTGTGATGTTCGGACCGCGTTGAAGTTAAATCGTTTCAGTAACTGGACATCTTTTTTCATATCCTCGCGCGTCAGTGCCTTGCCACGGACCGGATGGTGATCATGGCGATTCACTCCCATCAGTTTCACCGGTTTTCCGTTCACCAACAGCTCACGATCTTCACTGATTTCAATCTTGCGAAATCCAATCGACTGACTCCGCGATTCAGCGACAACGCCCTCTGGCGAAACGACATTGAAGACCAATCTGTAAAGATAAGGATCCTCGGCCGACCATTTGCGAGGTTGTTTTACTTTACCTTCCAGATGCGAAAAGGCGGGCAGATCACGCGCCGGCCATCTTTCGTTGTAAACTTCCTCGACCGTACAGCTCAACGGAGAATCAAAAACCGCCTTGCCTGCGGCGTCGTACAGTTGAGCATTGACTTTCCAGCCTGCCAGCTCTTTGGCTTGCTTGGGATCGACCGCGACGTGCGTGCGAATCTTCAACGTCGCATCTTGAAGCTGGTCATCAAATTTCGTGCGCACGAAACAATCGTTAAGTGCAACCATCGGTTGCGCCATCAGGAGAACCTCGCGCTGAATCCCGCTCAACCGCCACATGTCTTGATCTTCGAGATAACTCCCATCACTCCAACGGAAGACTTGTACCGCCAACCGATTCCTTCCGGCGGTTACAAACTCCGTCACATCAAATTCGGCCGCAAGGCAACTGCCTTGGCTGTAGCCAACCTTTTGACCGTTGACCCACACGTAGAACGCAGACGACACCCCACCGAAATGCAGAATGATTGAATGGTTGTTCCAATCTTCAGGCAGATCAAAGTCGCGATAGTAACTGCCGACCGGATTATCACGATGTATAAAAGGTGGCTTGGGAGGCTGAGGGCCTTTCCAATCGTATTTAAGATTGGGGTCAAGAATATTGGGCGTGAACGGATAAGTGATATTGGTATAGATGGGTTGTCCATGACCGTGCAGTTCCCAATTCGATGGCACCGGGATGTCGCTCCAGTCAGCACCATCGAAATCCGTCGCGCAAAAATCTTTCGGGCGATTCTCGACCGTCTCCACGAACTTGAATTTCCAAATCCCGTTTAATGATCGCAGACGCGCTTTTTCGCGATCTCCGGCCAGCGCGTCCGCGGTGTTTTCGTAGGAGTAGCTGACAACGCGCGCCGGCAGTTTGTTCTGCTCGAATACCAGCTCGTTCTCCCAGTCGTCGTTGCCCCATGCAGTTCCTTGGCCGCCAAAGGGTTCAACGGAAAACAATTGGCAAGCGATCAGAAAAAATACTGAGAGGATCAAATGTGGTTTCATGTTTGCTTTTCTGTACTACGAGTGTCTTCGTTAAAATCTGGTGCAAAAATATCATTGACGCCGATCCGATGCACGTTCGCCAATCGTTTTTCTGGACCGCTATGATAGAAGGTAAGCCGCTGGTGGTCTAATCCCATCAAATTCAGCAACCAAGGTTATGGCTTAGACGAACGATTACGATTAGAATTTTCAGACGACTGCGAAGACGACGCACGTTAGTCCGGCGCACCACGTGTCACAGCCCAATTTTCCCGAGCGATTGAATTGCTTGAAAAACCGAAAAGGTTACTCTCGGATTAAAAAAGGGTTACCCGCGGGTTATGTCCAATCAAAAAACAAGCCCAGCCCCTGTAGCTCAGTGGATAGAGCACAGCTTTCCTAAAGCTGGTGTCGCAGGTTCGATTCCTGCCAGGGGTGCCTAACGTCTTGGTTACGCAACTTTTTAGATTTGCGTTTTTCCAAGCAAATTTGTAGAGGTTTGGGGTTTCGGCCCCAAGCCTCTATCTTTATTTCGCCTTCCTTTTCCTTCTTCTTGAACGTCAGCGTAATCTCCTTCAGTAGCAAACGAAGTGCGTACTGGCGTTCGTCAAACTCCAATTCTTCCCAAAGCCCTGAGAAGTCTTTATAGGCGGCTTCCACCTCCTCCGTTGAGATATCCAAGTCTCTCCGATCACGGATCTGCAAAGTCAAATCAGTGATTTTTGACTTAAGATTTTGCTGTTCACTTTCGAGCTTTGTCAGCCGTGTCTTTATCGCTGAGATTCCGCTCATCGAAGGATCCGCTAGCCGATCCACCAGCGTCATTGAGTCTTTTTCCAGCTTCGCGAGTTCCTTAGACAGCTTGGCTCGATCTTTTTCAAGCTTACTCACACCGACACGTGTTGCCTCGGCGGATGCTTCGATCACCGCTTTTAGCAACTTAGGCTTCTTTGCGAATTCTTGAATGAACTCAACAACGGCCTCGTCGATCATTTCTGACTTCAGGTCAGCTCCGCAACAACCTTTGGCACCAGCCCGAGATTTGGTTGTGCATTTGTAATAATAGTAGCGCCGCTTCGTCCCATCTTTCATCTTCTTATTAACGAAACTGGCGGTGTATGCGCACCCGCAGAATCCGCACCTAAGAAGTCCCAGTAGTAGTGTCACTTGCTGAGACTGATCACCACGGCGAGGCTTGTCTTTCTTCGCATCCAGCAACTTCTGCACTTCGACGAACTTCTTCTCGTCAACAATTCCCTCTTGCTCCCCCTCGAACTCCATTCCATCAAAACGAAGTTTGCCTATGTACGTGATGTTGTTGAGAGTTCGTTGGATGTCAGCGCGCCGAAACTTTCGCGGCTTAACCTCACGACCATTCTGATATTTTATGTGCTTCGTTTGATAGCCATTGTCATTGAGCCAGCGCGCAGTTCGTGAAATCGAGGCCAGTTCGAGATACTTGTCGTAAATCATTCGGACAAGCTTTATCTCTTTCTTGTTGACGATCAGTTTTTTGTCGGCAACGTCATAGCCCAATATCGGACGACCACCGCTCCAACGCCCCTGCTTGGCCTGTTCCGCCATCTTTTCATAGGTGCGTTCCGCGATCATCTCCCTTTCGAACTGAGCAAAGAGCATCAGCAAATCACGAAAGAAGCGTCCCATGGTTGTCGTGGTGTCAATCTTTTGCGTCACGGAGACCAACGCACATTCTTTCTCTTCGAGCAATTCGTTCAGCCGGCACCAGTCGCTCATACTACGCGACAAACGATCAAGCTTGGTCACGTACACGACGTCGATGTCGTCTAGTTTCCCAAGCATCTTTTTAAGTTCGTCGCGTTCCAGATTTGCAGAGTTGGCAACCTCTTTGAATACTTGAAATACTTCTCCTCCGTCGTCCTCCACAGCACGGCGCAAGCGCTGCTCTTGATCTTCAAGACTGCTGTAGTCGCCTCTGTTTTGATCGAAAGTACTCACACGGCAGTAGATGGCCGCGCGTTTTGCGTTTTTCGTAGTTTTCTTTCTTTTCTTTGCCATCAATTTCCTCGCTGGTTCTTTCGCCGAAGTGCTTTCTTTATGTTGGGCTGCGTTGTCTCCAAAAAACGCTTTCGGAATCGAAATGTTTCAACTCCCTGAGTCTTAGCAGCTTCATCCCAGTCTGCGTCCGCTTCGATCATCGCAAGCACCCGACCGCGACAACGTGGCTTGAGATCGTCCAGGATCAGTTTTGCCTGATCAATAAGTTCGAGCGTAATCAATTCGGAATCGGGAGCTTTCTCTCGGGTGTCGGGTGGTTCGTTGTTTTTCCACTTTGTTTCCTTGGGAGGGCTTTTCTGTCTGTTGTCGCGAGTAGTGAATCGTTGGTCTTTTCGAATTGCTTTTCTTGTTTCACGGAACTCGTCCAGTAGCTGAACATTGCGAAACAGATTGTCCTCAGCTTCCTCGATTGCCCGATCCGACTCGTTCCCAACCAGCGCGCCCCCCAACGCGTTCAAGAGTTCTGCATGATGCTCGTCGTACTCATGTAGAAATCCAACGTTAATATTTCCGAGGAACGGATAGCTGCCGTAGCGAATCGAAAAAAGGGTTTCTTCACGGAAAGAAAAGTTGAAAGTGTTGCGAGCCTGCGGGGACATTGACTTTAGCAACAAGGCGTACGCGACCTGCCTCATAAAGCTAGAACTTTGGCGAACTGCAACAGACATCAGTCTCTTAAACAGCTTTCTTCGTTGCCGAACAGGGACGTCTAGCTGAAAATCGGCAAAGTAGTTCTTCCAATGGCTTGTGATCAAGCGGCGTAGCGAATTCAATTTAACGACTGCGTCGCCTTCACCTTCCTCAACAATCTTGGAATAGAGTTCAACCGCCAGCTTAGTTAGATCCGCATCCTTAAATGAATCTTCGACTTTGGGAAGCGTTGAGAACGTGCCCCAATAAAGCTCTTCGGCTGGAAGATCAGACTTTTGACCGCCGGACATCACGAGCCTAAAGCTTTCAGCCTGTTTAAATTTGCAGTCCCTCGCCAGTTCAGTTCGGTTCCCTTCAAAGAACGTCTCACCTTTCAAATCTTGCTCCGTCCAAGGCTCAATTATTAGATGCCTTGCAACACCACGGTACTCGAGGCACTGAACGAGCAATCTGGATAGACACACCTGATGAGCTTGGTCAGGAGCGTCCACACAGATTTTCTTGAGAAGACGGCACGCAATATTTGTTCCGAGCAATTCGATCGGGTTGGCGACTTTAACACCATCAGTTGTTCGCAAGTGCATTACCCAGTCACGAACACCACTTTGGAACGTCGTTTTTTTGAAAACGACGTTCCTGTCAAGAATTGCGATCTCTGCCATCGCAGCATAGGACTGTTCGCGCGCATTCCATCCATCCCCACCGGTTAGCTGTGTTTTCTCCATTTCTAGCCTCAAAAAAAAGTTGAGAAAAAATCGCCGAGGTCGCGGCGCAATGTCTACCACGTTCATCAAGCACCAACGGATTCATGCTAATGAACGCCAAAAGACCCAAGCCAGACCCAAATCTGCTGACAAAATCGACTGACGCTGTTCCGCCCCCCTTATGGCGCACTGATTCACTTCCCGATCCGGCCGCCATGTCTGAGGCCAGCCGAGCCAAGGAATTCGGCCGCATCCTTTTTCGCGCCATCGAACGCAAACGAGCCAAAACAACGAACTAAATATAACCCTGCTGATTCAATGGAGCAAACCATGTCGCGAATTCAAACCATTGAGTTCAATTTATCTCAGATAGGAGACCAATTCTCTGGGATGATCGAGCTTATGTCCCGCCGGACCACCCTTGCGGATCAACCGTTCAAGCAATTTTGGGTCTCAAAACAAGGTCTTTTCGGCACGCGGAGAAAACCATCAGGGAACCACGCTGCCATATTGGACTTTTACAACCAACTATGCGTCGACCGGAATAAGGATCGACACGAAATGTCAGCCAAAGTTCATCTGATGGCGTCACTACTGCCGTTGGTGAGAAGCAATAAAGCCCAAAACATCTTTCCAGACGCGAGCACCTTCCAACCTAAGGAATGTTTAGAGCCTTCCGAATTCAATCCGGAAGCACTTGAGGTTCAGCTCCGAAAAAGCAAGTCTGCCCGAATCTCTGTAGTTGACTTTTGCAACCGAAACCGAGACGCAGTTGATTTTCCCTGTTTCTCTGCTTCCACTTTCGAGCTGTATCGGGAATTTGAAGCGGAGCTTTTCTGCGATGTACCTTCGCGGTGGTACGACGACGCACCAGCTGCAAAGGTACTTGTAGAGCAACGATGGATGCGATGGTGCAACGGTTTCGGACGCCGACGAGGCAATAAAGAAAAAAAAGACGTACTCAACATTCTTAGCTACGAAAGTAAGGCAGCGTTCACTCAGTGCTACTCGGCGCTATGGGTTGAGATGATTCCGCATCTGTTGGTTGGTCAGGAAAATCCAGATTTCTGTCGGCAGTTTCATTCGTTGTGGCATCTCGACCATCGCATCCCTGTACCAGGAAGTGAGCGACCGGTGAATCTACTTCACGGCCTAGCTCTTGGTCTGCACCCTTCATTTGGAATGCTACTTACAACAGAAACCGGATCGCGATTGGTCGGTGAAACCGTTGCGACGCCAACGAATATTGAAGCTCAAGAGCGGTTTTTACATGCCGGACTCGTTTCGCTCTTTCTATATGCCGCTGCTCGCCAATTCAGAAGTCGTCGAATTTCGTAAGTGTTTCCTGTCGCTAGTTCTAGCGACACCGTTTCAAGTTTACTCAATGGAGTTAAGATGCCCGAAAATCAAAAGTCAATAAGTGTCGTTGCTTACGCAAGAGCAAGTTGCAAACAAAACGAGTCTAGCGTCGACGATCAGCTTGATCGAACTCGCGATTGGATCGCAGCTCTAAAGCTTCCATGGAAAATCGTAATTGCCTACCGAGGAGATTAGCGTGGCATAGACGACGCCATTGAAAAAATACTGTACGAGCACGGCGTTGAGGTCACGATTGTCGCTGCCGAATCGGTCTGAAAATTTGAAAGATATCGACAATCGACGGGTTTTGTGGCAATCGCTGGCTTTCGATTACGTCTGTCTTGGATCTCATCACTCCAGTTGATCAGATAGCACAAGCACAACTCAAACACTATCAGGCACGTTGAAAGACGTGCCTTTTTCTATGCGCAAATCTGTGCGCGCAAATGCCTATGAGTGCGGACACA
>CAKZVF010000203.1 GCA_937921995.1 uncultured Pirellulaceae bacterium | reverse complement strand
TGATGGCGATCAACGAAGCATTTTCAACACAAGCCCGCAGCGCCGGCCAGTGAATCAGCATGCTCGTGAAACCTTCGCATCTTGGTCGCCGCTGGACATCAAAAGATTTCAAAACCGATCCGGTTTCATGCGCTCAGAATATGATCGGGACGACGCTGCTTTGGAATGGTTGTGGAGGCGTCATCGTTGAAACCGAAGCCTACGCTCAGTTTGGCGACGAGGCATGCCATACCTTTGTTCGGACGCAGGCACGCGCGTTCGTCATCGACCAACCCGCGGGAACCATTTACACCTATTTGAACTATGGCGTGCATTGGTTGTTCAACGTGCTGACAAAGAGCGATGCGGGAAACGGATTCGTTTTGATCCGCGCTCTCCAGCCAACCATCGGCACGGACACCATGTATCAGCGCCGCGGCCGCGATCGGATGAAAGATTTGTGCTCTGGCCCGGGCAAGCTGACCCAAGCGTTGGCGATTGGGCCGGAGAGTCACGGCACCAGCATCACTCGGCGAACGCGACCGGGCGAAAACGTTTGCGGCATCTACCATGAAAAAAGAAGCTCGCAAAATCCACCGATTAAGGTGGTCGCCGACAAACGAATCGGGATCACCAAAGCGGCCGATTATCCGTGGCGATTTTTATTGGCCGATAACAAATTTGTCAGCAAGCCACTATCAAAGGGATAAGATCGCGAAGCGTTCAAAACACGAGTCCCAGGCGCGAACGAATGAATCGGAAACCCTGCGAACAATCACTCGCTGGCGCTTCGGGCTTGTAATCGCGCTAATTCGCAAACACAAACAATTTCTGACCGAAGGACGCATCGATCAGATCCAGCATCGAAGGATCGGCCCGACCGGCAGATCTATTTTGCCAAAGATCGTCCTGATAAATCCTGCGACCTAAATCAATTGCCCAGGGTTTGGTCGATTTGCCGACACCTGATCCCACACCGGCTTCGGACTCAAACCGCAGCGCGGCCAACGGGACCGCCGCCTCGACGGTCCAGCTTTTGTCATCTTCGGATTGACTGACGTACCAGTTCGGGTCCCAGTCCGAAAGTGCGTCGAACGATTCGTTAACCCACCCGCGGTGATCAATCGTGAACTGAAACTTCGTCCGGCCATCCCGATCACAATCCAGCGCGATCTCGATCCGATCCCGGTTGCGCAAATTCGCATCGCGCACACGCGGTTTCATTTTGTGAGTGTAATTGTAATCGGATTGCTTATTCATGCGCGCGATCAGGTACAGGAACTGGTCATCGTGAGCAAAGAAAACGACATCCGAATTTTCCATCTGCTCAAAGGTTTTCTGCTCGAAAGAAGACCGCCAAACATCGTCGTCAAATTTCCCGTCCAAAACTGGCCTTGTTTTGGCCCTCAAGCAAACCACATCACTCGAAGTAGCCGAGGCGTTTGGAGGAATCGAATCGTTGGTGTCGCTGAGCAATCTTATTTCGCGCCGAATCTTGGGACCCAACGTCGGCGATTGCTTCAACAGCTGCTGTAGGCGCTGTATCGACTGCGTTGGCTGATCGGAATTCCTTAACAGCGCCAATTCAACCGCAATCGTTTGATCGCTCTGCGCTAAATCAGGGTCTGTGCCTCGCAACCGTGCCAAATACTTTGCCGCCACCAGGCGTCGATCGGCGATGAACTGGCTCCATGGGACTTCAACGGCAGGTGGTACGATCGGTTCGGTGGCTGAGGCCTGGACAACTTCCGGTTGAGTGGTTTCCGCCACGGCGGGGCTTGGGCTGGGGCTTGTTGGTTTTCCTGCGATCGCGTCGCCCATTTCAAACAGCTTTTTCTCTGCCTCGGTGTAGGCGACCGAATCATCTGACAGACGAACCTTCCGCTCATTTTCGATTCTACGATTGAGCAAGTCTTTATCCGGCACCAACCATTGCAGCTGTTGATCGCCATTGGTTTCTTTACTGACCTGAAGCTGCGTCACAGCTTGATCTGCAGATGCAACCTCAGCGGCGATCGCGCTGCCGGCAGACGGAGCCTTCACTCGCGTTTGGGCATAGGATCTTAACGCGTACTCCTCTGAGCTGTGGTAGGCGGCCAACCACAATAACGCCGCCGGCGTATAGGCGTGGTCGGGCATCCGTTGCACGAGGAAGTCCATCGTTTTGGCTGAGAGTTCCGGTTTGTCCGCTTTGAAACAATCGTTGGCCAATTCAACCAGCCAGTTTCCTGCGGTATCTCGATCGACAGCCAGCATCAAACCGAGCATATCGTTCTGCCAAGCGAACATCGTTTGGGGGTCGTTTACATCGGCCTTTAAGAGGCGTTTAAACGTCTCTCGTTTTTGGTTTCGACGTCCGATCATCGACAGATTTCCCGGCGGATGCTCGGTCGCTGTTCGGCGCGGAACTGAAGGCAGTCCGGTCATCAAATCCGAATCCAAAGGCACTGTGGTCGTTGACTGGCCCCCTGCCCCGCGACCCAAAAATCGGACCACGCGATACGATAGCGGCTTGGGCGACGATTGCGTAAGCCCCAACAGAGATCGGCTGATGAAGATCCGGTCGCTGACCGACGCAGACAAATTCGCCAAGAACTTCTCACCATTGACCGACATCGAACCGGCGACATCCGCGATCGCCATGCGCTGAACCTGCCATGGCTTCAAACCGATCGCGTCAAAACGAGCGGGCTCAAACTGAGCGTCGGCGGCGCTGTGGACGGCCAACGTCAACAGTTTCTCTCGATCCAACGTCGCCGCGATGGATTGTTTGATCGACGGGTTGAGTACGATGCAGGACGGCCGGTGCGTGCGTATTTCCGTGACCAACCTTCGAATCACCGACGCTTGCTGCTGTGCCGGATCATTAACATCGGGCAGGTTCAAATGGTGAAACAGCGCGTTGCCACATCGACTGGCCGACTGGTGCAGACGAGTATTGATTGGTGTCATGCCGACGGTGCCGCACAAGACATCGTCTTCGCAGGCGTACTCGGCCAGCAATTCCAGCGGCAGTTCGGCGGCGTCGAAAGAAAAGCTTAACAGTCCCACGCGCGTCTGTTTGCCGCGTTGGATCTGCCACGTTTGGCCGCCGTCGGTGGTCGCAATGATGATGCCTAAATCTCCCACCGCCCAGCCGTGAGTTTCGCTGGCGAAGGTCACGCGCGTGAGCGCGGAGGTGATTGGTGTCGGATGAATGTTTACTGCACCCGATTGTTTATCGACCGAAACCAAGCAGCTGCCCGGTTTTCCAGCGGCCCAGAGTTTTGTTTCGGTGGTCGCAGCGGACAGGAAATCTAACTGGCCCAGCAGCAATTCACTTTCTTTTTCTTTTAGTTCCGGCAGTGCTTGCCATGACAGCCCTTGATCGCGTGTCTGAAAAACCGCGCCCCGTGCTCCCACCGCCCAGCCATCGGAATCGCTGGCCATCACCACATCGGTGAAGTGTTGTCGGCGGCGAGCCAGCACGCCCCCGTTGTCGACTTTATTGCCACGGGAAAATTTTAGCTGTCCGGTCATCGAAACTCCGACCAGCCGATTTCCCTGGCGATCCGCGGCTACCCAATCATGACGTTGCTGACGATCGGCCAAGGGTTGGGCTTGCCAAGTCCGCCCGCCATCGCGCGTGAGATAGATCCCCGAACCGAAGGAGCTGCTGGAATCACCGATCGCCCATCCGGTGTTGGGATCAGAAAATTGTATCTGTTTGATATGCGGCGGCATCGTATTGGTGATGACGCGCCAGTTAACGCCACCGTCAACCGTTTTCAAGACGACACTGCGCGTCCGATCAATCAGCGGAACCGCATATCCTCCCGCGGCCCAACCAAGACGCTCGTTCAAGAAGTAGACCGAGTTCAATTGACAGGTGACTTTGGGTGAACCCGATTTCGAGGTCGCCGCGGCGCCTTGGACTCGCCGGTCTTTAACGCCGTTTAGTTTTTCCCGCAGTGACAACTGTCCGGCGGCATGGTTCCAGTCTTCGATTGCGCGATTCACGTCGGCAACCGCATTCCAGCGCTGCCCACCGTCGGTGGTCTTGAGAATCACACCGTGATCGCCCACGGCCCAGCCTTGCGAATTGTCGATGAAATGAACGTCGCGGAGAGTGGATTGCTGCTGCCAAGATCGAGGCAGCCGTTCGGTGCTCAGCCCTTGCCCGTCGGCCCGACGGCCGGGAAAGAGAGCGCTGCTCAACAACAGTGCCAAAATGACGATTTTTCGTGCAGCAAACATGCTGGGAGTTTACGGAAAATCGCATATCTGGCCCAGATGAATCTTACATAATCGCTATATTTGTCGGTTGAGCAGATTTCGTCGCGTTGAAAACGGTCCAGCGTCGATTTTCAAACCATGGTGGTGCCAGCAATCTTTGCGCGGCATCCACTGCACCCACTTTTAACCAACCCCTAGCGAAAACCGAGAATCCCGTGGCCGAGTATTCAAAATACCAACAGAACATAATTAAAAACTACTATGACAACCGGGAGAATATCTCGCTGCAACGTTGTCAGGAACTGGTGACCGAACTGTATCTTTCTGAAGGTAAAAAACGCGCCAAAAACTGGGAACGCATCGAGGGCCATTTGTTGAAGCTAGAAGTCAAACAGCAAACCATCGACCATCTCAAGGCTCAAGACGATCCGCAG
>CAKZVF010000202.1 GCA_937921995.1 uncultured Pirellulaceae bacterium | reverse complement strand
GTGGTGGTGACAAAATCCGCATAAGGCACGGGGCTGTTATGAACACCGCCAGCGACCAAGCCCGAGTAGTGTGCCATGTCGACGAACAGCAGCGCACCGTGTTCGTCGGCGATCTCTTTGAATTTCGCGTGTTCGATCTCGCGCGGGTAAGCACTGGCTCCGGCGACGATCATTTTCGGTTTGTGTTCTTTGGCCAAAGCCGCGACTTGATCGAAGTCGATGCGGTGGGTGTCTTTGGTGACGCCATAGTTGACGAAATTATAAAGTTTTCCCGAAAGGTTCAATCGCATGCCGTGAGTCAGGTGACCACCGTGGGCCAGATCCAGCCCCAACACCGTATCGCCAACATCCAGCGACGCCAGATAAACGGCTTGGTTGGCTTGCGATCCCGAGTTGGGCTGCACATTGGCGTACTCGGCACCAAAGAGCTCTTTCGCGCGGTCGCGTGCAATGTCTTCGATCACGTCGACGTGTTCACAGCCGCCGTAGTACCGACGACCGGGATAGCCTTCGGCGTATTTATTGGTCAGGATGCTACCTGCGGCTTCCATGATCGCGGGGCTGGTGTAATTTTCACTCGCGATCATTTCCAAGCCATATTGTTGGCGGTCGGCCTCATCGTTGATGGCGTCGAAAATGGCAGGATCTTGGTTCTGCAAAAAGTTCATTGGTTTTACCGGGTGCAGTGTGGAGGTTTGGTGTTGTTCGTGGCTGAGCCTGAGTGTTTGGCGGAGCAAAACACGACGTTTGGACTATTATCGTCAATTATTCCAATTTCTCAATGGTCACTTTTAATCGACCAGAATTGTCGCCAAGTTTAGCCGGCGATTCATTGATTCTCAGTGCTAAAACGCCCGCGCGGTTGAATGTAACGGATTTCTCGGCATCACCGCCGACGGGTACTGGGACAATTTGTTCCGGTCCGTCCGTGATCACCGTCGCCATCAATTTTCCCAGCGGTTGCCCGTCGTAGTATTGCACGGTGATTCCGTTGGATTCGCACCGCCAAGGCCGCGTGGTGTTGCCGACGATGAAGTCACCGGAGCTGGTGAATTTGAATTGATCTGTAGGTTTAACCGAGATCTCGGTCGATTGCCAACTGGAATCGGCTGAAACAGTCACCGTACCATCGTCGTTTGTGGTGGCGGTGCCAAGTGCGGCGGCCGCGATATCGGTTCCGTAATCGACTTCATGGATATAGAGATACCAATCGCGGGTTAAGGTTTGCCAATGCGGCTGAAGTTCCGCGCGAAACTTCGTTTTGAATTGACGTAGCGATCCTCTCAGTCGCTGCGGCAATTTGGCGAAGTGTTCTTTTGACAGCCGATGGTGAGCCAAAAATTCGCACCCTGCCCAAGACCAAGCGTAGGCGTTGACATCCCGAAAAGCCGTCGGTGGAATGTTGAAGATGTCATCCAACGATTTTGGTTTCCCCTCGGCCAGCAATTTCTTCAGCAGACCCACACGCCCCCAACCGGGCGTTTGGGCTTTGTCGGTGATCGTCTGGTTCAGCGTCACTGATTGTCCGTCCCAGTGATGCAGCGCGATCCACTCGGCCATGCCTTCGGAATACCACGGCGTCCCTGACGAACCGAGGAACCATTGCATGAAAGCGTGAGTGCCTTCGTGGAGGATCAGGTGCCGCGTGTAGTATTCGTCGTTTTGCAGATAGACCCAGAATTCGTGTCCGCGATTGTAACCGGCGGGGAACTTTGGCAGGTCTTCCGGGATCAGCCCCGCATTTGCGATGCGTGTTTCGTTTTCCATGATGACGGCCGTCATGCGCCAAGGTTCGGTGTCAGCAACATTTACGCCGAACAATTTGCACCATTGTTGGGTTGCACTTTCGAACATGTCGACCCACTGTTGCCGCTTGGCCTGATCATCGATGTCGCTGTAGAGGTCGATGTGTTTTCCAGAAGTTACAAAAACACCCGCATCAGAAACCTGCTGTTGGTCGATTGGCATTGCGGAGGGCATCCGAGGGTTGAGCCGACCCATCGCAGCCTGTTGGTCGCCATAAGGTTGTGCCATGAGGTCGGCACCGGCATAGAAACTGGCTGCGAAGATGCACAAATGAATCAATGCAGCCATCGCGAAGATCGTCTCACTACGTTGGATCATCATTTCAACTCAACTCGACTAAGAGCACGATCACCGGTAAATTGTGGAAGGGACTGATTATTACCGATCGAAACAAGCGCGAGTAGCCCGTTACCCGAGTGGGGCTAGTTAAAAAAGAAACGTTGCTTCGTTTGCTCAGTGCAAGTGAAGCCTGAAACAGCACAATGAAATCAAATCAAAAGACACTAATCAAAAAGTACGAAAGCCTTGCCCCTTGGGCCAAGTCAATCCTACAGTTGCTTGCAGTGCACTTTCAACCTATCAACCGCACCGATTTGGCGTCCTTGCTCGGGAGAGCGGGAATACGAGGAGGGCAAGGAGAAGCGCTGGACTATTCCAAGTTGAAGTCTCAATTTGATGATTGGATAAAATGCGGCTTGATGGAATTCGCAACTGTCAAAGGCCCCGTCATCATAGGGCAACCCTTGCAGGACTACGTCTTTCAAGACGCATTCTTTAGTGAAAATTATGGGCGTTTCAAAGCTGCCATTGCACAGCGTAGCACTCGCAACGATTATCGCTTTAGGGAGTTTATGGTCCCGATGAAGTTGCGAGATGCCTTTTATCAAGGCGATGAAATGGCTTGGAATGATTTGATTTCTAAGACTTCGCATTATCCGGCACTCATGAGCCCTTTTCGTACTGAGATATTTGCGCGACTGCCAGAAGTGTCAAAATTAATTTTCGCCAAGGACCAAATTTACAATACGATTCTCGGCATCAAGAGCGACTTGGATTCTGAGTCTTTCGGGATTCTGGTCGAAGTATTAAAAGTTCCATCAGGCAAGGAGATGCTCCATCTTGAACCGCTTCTGGATCTATACACTGCCCAAGGCGACCTTGCGAGCATTAGGTCTCTTCAGAAACAGTCGCCAGATCGAGCAGAAGTTCTGGCTATGCTTGCATTCTTGCAAGGGGACTATGAGGCTTCGCTAACGCATTTTGAAGTTGGTTTGAAGCAGCTTCGAAAACGAACCAAGCGGCGAACGGCTGTTTTCACTTATCTGCCAACGTTTTTTTATGCAGCCTTGTTGTTGAAGCAGGGCACATCAGCTTCTCTGAAAAAACTGAAGTCGGTTGTCAGTCAAACTGAAAAAATGGATGGAGACTTCTTTTTGTTTTTCATTGCTTTGTCATCAGCGCTGGATAAAGTCAGTCACCCGATGGATCCTGTTTCGCAGTATACATTGAGAAAGGGAGCTCCTCCGTTGATGGCGGTTTTACAGGGTTGGGTTTGGCGATGGTGCTTTCACGATTCATCGGCTCCGTTGGACCTCAACATGATTGTGGCCGCTGCTGAGCAATACCATCAGACGGGAATGAGTTTTTTGGCCGCAGAGGCCGATGCAGTCTCGGCGATTCTTTCAAAAGACTCCGCTGCGAAGAAGCTCAACGACAGCAGTTCCGCGTTTTATAAACAGTCCGGCACCGTTTCATTAGTTGACTTCATTCAACCGGCACCCAGGTGGCTGCAAGCGTTGGACGCGATTGAAAAATTGGTCGGCAAACCACAGACCGCCGGTGCTCCTTCTGAGCACGATACGCCCTTGCATGACCAGCGGATGATTTGGGAATTGACGGCCAGTGACCACTATCTGAACGTAGAACCTTACATCCAAAAGTTCAGCAAAAAGGGCTGGACCAAAGGCCGTAAAGTCGCGCTCAGCCGACTCTATAACAATCCTTCGCAGTTTGAATTTTTAACCGAACAGGATCAGGCAATTTGCAGAACGTTGCGGGAAGAAATAGAACACAATCACTACGGCTATCGCGAAAGCTTCTACTATTTTGAACCTTCGGGACTAAGCAAAGCGATTGTGGGGCACCCGCTTGTTTTTAATGCGGGTGACCGTGAGACGCAAGTTGAGATCTGCCGCACAGAACCCGGATTGACGATCGAGAAAACGGAGTCGCATATACGTTTTGATATAGCGCCGGCGGCAACGGGAGCCCCGATCAGGGTGCTTCGGGAAAGTGCCAGCCGAATCTCAATTGTTGAGTTTTCGCAAAAGCAACAGGAACTGTCCAAATTGATTGCCGCCATGCCCCCTGTTCCTGTCGATCAGGACCAGCGGATCGCGGAAGTCACGAAATCACTATCGTCTCTCATTGCGGTTCAGTCCGATATCGAATCCTCCCAAACCGATAAAGGTGAATCTGTCGAACCCAACTCCAACGTCATCGTTCAACTGACGCCGTATCAGGAAGGCCTGCGAGCCGAAATTTTTGTTCGTCCCTTGGGTGAACAAGGCCCATTGTGCCGCCCGGGGCACGGGGCATCCAATATGTTCGCGAACATCGGCGGTAAACCGGTTTCGACGCGGCGTGATCACGACGTCGAACGGCAGAACTTCGCGCGGTTGTTGTCGCTGTCACACCAATTGGACACCCGCACCATTGGCAACGACCAGACAGAGTGGCTGTTCATGGAAACCGAAGACGCGTTGGAGTTGGTGACGGAACTACACCGGATCTCCAGCGCCGAGGATGTGGATGTGCTTTGGCCGCGCGGCAAAACACACGATGTGGCCGGTCAGGTAGCCGCCAAACAGTTAAAGGTCAGTGTGAAACGTGACAAGGATTGGTTTGCAGCATCAGGAAAATTAAAGGTCGACGATCAATTGACGTTGGACATGATGAAGTTGCTGGATTTGGTTGCCGACAGCCCCTCGCGTTTTTTGAAGCTTGATGATGGACGCTTTTTGGCGTTAACCAGCGAACTTCGGCAGCTCATTGGTGAAATTTCTGCGTTCAGCACCACCACCAAGACGAAAGCACGCTTCGCGCCAATTCGGGCGCTGGCGATGGAAGATTTGATGACTGCTACCACCGCAAAAACGGACAAACATTGGAAGGACTATGTCGGACGCATCGAAGAATCCGATGCGCTGGAAACTGCGCCGCCACCGGGGTTGCAGGCGGAACTGCGCGACTATCAGCAGGAGGGGTTTGGCTGGTTGAAGAAGTTGGCCCATTGGAACAGTGGGGCTTGTTTGGCCGACGATATGGGATTGGGTAAGACGATTCAGGCCATTGCTTTGGTCATCGAACGCGCCGCCGAAGGCCCCACGCTGGTGGTGGCTCCGGCTTCGGTTGGATTTAATTGGGAGAGCGAAATTCGCAAGTTCGCACCGACGCTGATGCCAAAGTTGTTGAGCAATATGGACCGTGATCAATTCTTCAAGGAACTTGGTCCCACAGACGTGGCCATCACAAGCTACGGACTGATGCAGTCGGAGATCGAACGTTTTGAAAAGATCGAATTCAACACCATTATATTGGACGAAGCACAAGCCATTAAAAATATGGAGACCAAGCGGTCGCAAGCAGTGATGAAACTACAAGGAGCTTTTCGAATCGTGTTGACAGGCACGCCTTTGGAAAACCACTTGGGTGAAATGTGGAATCTTTTTCGCTTTATCACGCCGGGATTGCTGGGGTCAGATAAGGAATTTCGTCAACGGTTCGCAGTTCCAATTGAACGAGATCAATGCCGTGAGTCACGCCATCGGCTGAAGAAATTGATTCAGCCGTTTTTGCTTCGGCGCACCAAAACAGAAGTCCTTTCTGAATTGCCGGCGCGTACCGAATCGGTGCTGGAGGTGGAGCTGTCGCCTGCCGAGGTAGCGCTGTACGAGGCGATTCGGAAGCAGGCGCTGGATAAACTGGCCGATGTAAAACAAGAAAAATCAAACAAGGGCCAGCAGCACCTGCAAGTTTTGGCTGAGCTGACCAAGTTGAGGTTGGCGTGTTGCCATCCGTCTCTGGTGGGAGGTGACAACATCGAGAGCTCGAAACTGGAGTTGTTCCGCCAGAAAATCAGGGAGATCATCAGCGGCAATCATAAAGTCCTCGTGTTCAGTCAGTTCGTCAAGCACCTGGCGATTCTCAGAGAAGAGCTGGATGCAATGGATGTTGCGTACCAGTATCTTGACGGTTCGACTCCCACAAAGAAACGGAAGCAAATTGTCGAAGCATTCCAATCCGGCGATGGGGATGTTTTCCTGATCAGCCTCAAGGCAGGCGGCACCGGATTAAATTTGACCGCCGCCGATTACGTGATTCATATGGATCCGTGGTGGAACCCGGCCGTTGAAGATCAGGCAACAGATCGCGCCCACCGCATCGGCCAAGTGCGTCCGGTCAACGTTTATCGTTTTGTCACCAAGGGAACAATTGAAGAAAAGATTCTCGAGCTACACAAAACAAAACGCGATCTCGCCGACAGTCTGCTCGACGGAAGCAATGTCGCCAGCAAAATGTCGATCGAGGATCTATTAAAACTTCTGCGTGATCGTTAAGGAGTTCAAGAAAGGCGTCGTCGCGCCAGATTGTTTGTGCAAAGCTGGGACGTGCCAACTACCCTTTTGCCCGCCAGTCTTGCTCGGACTCGCTTCATTTAGCCGGTGGTCTCCTCTCGGAGTTCTACCGCCATGGATTGAGCCTCGTCTGGCTCAAATCCGAAAGCAAGAAAAACGGCTTCCATGCATCTAAGCAAGTCGCTCAAACGCCCGCTGAGGTTTACAGAACAGGCCAAGTAAAACAGCTTTCACCTTCTATCTAAGAATTGCTCGCCGGTGGTCCAAATATTGGGGTCCACTTCAGTAGAAGTTCCAGCCGGTTTTGCACATCAAGTTGCAGCCATACGCTCTGGGCTTCTTCTTGGCGACGTCAACCTCGATAACGAAGTCACCTTTGCTGACATAGCTACTTTCATTGCACTTCTAACTTCTGGCGATTATCAAGCAGAAGCCGATGTCGACCAAAACGGTGAAGTCAATTTTCTCGACATTGGCCGCTTCATCGCTGTTTTGACCTCGCAGTAGCTCGCTGCTTAGCCATCTCTTGCTGTTTCGCTTCGTCTTTGAGCTTTACGGCAGGGGGTAGTTGACCTTTTGAGAGTTCTGGACTGAGCGTCAAATTCGAAAGTCTTGACGATATCCGCTACATTGTTGGTATTAATCAGCAGGTTCCTGGGTACTGTTCATCAAATGTTACGCTCTCACTTCGTTCACCGTCTCCACAAGATCTTCTCGGCTGCCGCCGTCGTCTGCGTCTTGTCCGGTTGTATCAATCGGCAGGCTGATGAAGTGGTGGTACTGTCGGCGCTGGATCGTGAGTTTGCCGCTGCGGTGTTGGAGGATGTTGGGGCCGATCTGAAGTTGCCCCTGCGCGTCAAATATGATGTCGAATCTAACAAAACGGTTGGGCTGACCAATGAGATCATCCGCAGTCAAGCCCGCCCCCGGGCCGATCTGTTTTGGAACAACGAAATTCTTCACACGATCAGGCTGGCGAATCTGGGACTGCTGGAACCGGTCGACGCAATACGACGGACTCAATTTCCCGATCGCTTTGTGTCGCCGTTGGGTCATTGGTTCGGGTTTGCCGCGCGAGCCCGTGTGTTGATCGTGAATACCGAATTGATGCCAGCGGTCGATCAGCGGCCCACTTCGTTTTCGGATTTGGCGGACGATCGTTTCAAAGGTAAATGCACCTTGGCGCGGCCCCTGTTCGGAACGTCGGCCACTCACGCGGCGGTGATATTTGATATCTTGGGGGAGACCGAGGCGATAAACCTTTACCAACGCATCGCCGGCAACGCCGTCGTTCAAGGCGGCAATAAACCAGTGGCCGAGAAAGTGGCGGCGGGCGAATTTTTGTTTGGGTTGACCGACACCGATGACGCTTTGGTCGAAATGGATGCGGGCCGGCCGGTGGCGATCGTCTTTCCAGACCAAGCCGATGATAAACTGGGCACGTTGTTGATACCCAATACGCTTTGCGTGATTAAGAACGGGCCCAATACGGCCGGAGCAAAACGGTTGCTGCAGCGGTTGCTGGAGGAGGACGTGGAAGTGCGTTTGGCCAACGGAGGCAGCGGCCAAATCCCACTTGCGTCCGACGTTGAGGCAAAGTCGCCGGTGGTTCCTGAGACTTTGAAAGTCATGGAGGCCGATTTTGGATCGGCCGCTGACGGATGGGATTCGGCGGCGAACAATTTGAAGAAGATTTTCCCCTTGGGAAATTGACGGCAAGCGGTCTATTAATTTACTCACGGCATGGTCGTGGCATAGGCTTCCAGCCTGTGAATTCTGCCTGATTCGAATCGCTTAGTCTTCTTTGAAGACGTAGAATCACAGGCTAGAAGCCTATGCCAC
>CAKZVF010000201.1 GCA_937921995.1 uncultured Pirellulaceae bacterium | reverse complement strand
AGGAACACCAAGACACTCCGTTCTTTCTGTATCTACCTCACACCATGGTGCACGTCCCGCTGTACGTTTCGGAGCAGTTCAAAGGCAAGAGCGGCGCAGGCCTGTTTGGCGACGTCATGATGGAAGTCGATTGGTCGGTGGGGCAGATCATGAACACGATCGACGAATGTGGTTTGGGCGATAACACGTTAATTATTTTCACGTCTGACAATGGACCGTGGTTAACCTTTGGCGACCATGCCGGCAGCGCCGCACCGTTGCGTGAAGGCAAGCAAACGATGTTCGAAGGCGGTTATCGCGTGCCAACGATCATGCGTTGGACCAACAAAATTGCGGCTGGCACTGACTGTGACGCGCTGGCTTCCACGATCGACATCCTGCCAACGGTCGCGCATTTGATTGGGGCCGAACTTCCAAAAAATAAAATTGATGGTTTCGATATCAGCGGTCTACTGATGGGCGATGAAGACGTGGAATCATCTAGGAAGAGCTTCTATTGTTACTACGGCGGCGGTCAGCTGCATGCGGTTCGAGACGGCCGATGGAAACTGCACTTCCCGCACAAGTACGCCTCGATGGAAGCCGGTAAAGCGGGAGCAGGTGGAATTCCAGGAAAAGCGAAAGGCCAGAAAACCGCGGAGGAACTTTACGATTTGGCGAACGATGTGGGCGAAAGGAATAATCTCATCCAACAGCATCCCGAAATTGCAGATCGTCTGCGGCAAATGGGCGATGAAGCTCGGAGAGATCTTGGAGACACCCTGACCCAAGTAAAAGGCGAGGGGACTCGCCCTATTGGGAAATTGGAACCTGCGATCGCCGAATAATCGCGGTATAAACCTGAGATATAAACCCGCCGCGTATAGCCTCGCCGAATAAACAAGCTGCAATCCATTCCATTGATCCGCAGTTCAAATTAGCAATCGAGCAGGCTCGGTGATGAAGCACTTGTTGGATTCCGCGATGCTAACTTAGTTTCACACCAGCTTTGTTTCTCGTTGGTTTTGCTGGGCAAGCCGCACACAGAAACAAAATCAATTGGCTGAGAAAACAGAGTAGCAATATGAGGTGAATCTTGAACGAAAAGTATGGGTCGTTTGCGTTGTAAACTTCATCGAAGATCACCGGTTGACTAAAGAAGGCCGAAAGGGGCGCGCACAAATTAAATGCGGAGAGAACCACTCCACCCCAAACCGCCCAGCGTTTGCGTTTGATGGTGAACACACCAAACAGGATCATCGTCAATGAGGTCGTCGCTGCGATCAGAATCAAATACGGTAAGATAGCCAAATACTCTTGCATGGTCAGCACGCCAAAGACAACTTTAAAAAAGTCGCTCAGTACCAGCCAAGTCGTAACGAGCGATTGAGATCCAATCGCAAACCAACCTGCGACCGAGTACCAGTCTTTGCGCCTAAACCAAAACCTACCTCGGGCGACGGCATGAATCGTTTTTTTAGACACCGGTTCGCCAGCAAGACACAGTCTCAGATCCTCCGCCAGCCGCGCCGCGGACTCGTAACGTGCTTCAGGATTTTTGTGAAGGCAATTGTCACAAATGACACTCAGTGCCGCTGGTAAATCTTTGCGGACCTGACTTAATCGAAGCGTCGAATCGTTCTGGATGCTACTGAGCACCTCTAAATAGGTCTCTCCTTGAATGGGTGATGTTCCGGACAACGTCTCAAACAAGATCGCCCCCAGACTGTAGATGTCCGCCAACGCAGGATCGACAAGTTTATCGCTGGACCGGTTGAATTGCTCGGGAGCCATATAGATGGGCGTACCCACCAACAGGCTTGAACAGGCATCACCGATAGAAGGATCATTGAACTTTGCCAAACCGAAGTCAGTCACCTTGGGGCGGAAACTGGCCAACCCTTGTCTCTCATCGGATGATTCATCTAACCGACGGCACAGCAGAATATTTGCGGGTTTTAGATCCCGGTGGGTGACGCCCTGCTGGTGTGCATAGTGCACCGCATCGGCAACTTCGGCCAATAGCTCTACCACGTGCTCCCACGGCGGAAGGTATTCTCCGCGGGCCATTTGTTGCGCCTTCCATTTGCCCAAATCTCCACCATCGCACCACGCGGACGCGATGTATGGCGTCGGCCCCTCAGTTTCGCACTGGAAGACTTCAACGATGCCGGGGTGGGCGAATTGCTTGGCCATTTCGGCTTCGGCAGAGAAACGCTTTCGTTTCTCTGGATTGCAAAGCACCTCGACGCGCGGAAGTTTCAATGCGACAGGCCGATCTTCGATCGTATCATCGGCCAGATAAACGACGCCAAAGGCACCGTGCCCCAAAAGCGAACGGATGTTGAAATGAGCAACACGCTGGCCAATCGGCAGGTTCGACTGGGCGGCCAAGCGCACGTTTTCTGGCCAGAGCTGATCCAGTTTCGCAGCGATCTGCTGTGGGGAAAGACCGGATGGGTCATCGTCTTGACCGGCGTCATCGTCACTACGAGATTCGTTCATTGACCAAATTTGGAGAAGAGAAGGTGAAAGCAATCGTTTAGAGAAACGAACTTCAAGAATCGAACGTCAGCCAGATAGAAAAATGGAGGAGGGAGACTCTAATCTTCTTCGGCAAGAAATCCCCTTAATTGTCTGATCGCGCGTGATCCAAGAGTTTTTGCGGCAGCCTCGGTAATTCCCAATTGATCGGCGATCTGTTTATAGCTGTAGCCAAAGCGTCGACGTCCTTCGATAACGCGTTGTTGGCGAGGGCTCAATCGCTCGACCGCTGCGGCGAACTGCTGGAGTTGCTCGGCCTGCCGCATTTTTTTACGGCCGCTTTCGAAAACGCCTGCGGGTAATGAAGCCACCAGTGAATCTAAAGGCCGTTCGCGATCTATGCTGCGTGATTGAGTCTGCGTATATCGTCGTTTTTCGTCGATAAAATTGTGAAGGACGATCTGCTTCAACCACGCTCGCATCTCCGCTTCGGTCGTGCCGCTGAACTCGTCAATGCCTGCGTAGGCATCCAGCAAGCTGTTTTGAACGATGTCCGATGCTCCGAATTTTGCCTGCAAACTCCCACGCATCTGGCCGTTAGCGATCAACAAAAGATACCCGCGCAAACGGACGATGATCTCGCCCAGTGAGTCCTCGCACCCACTACGTGCGGCTTCTACCAGTTGCGGCCAATCTTGTTGTCCGAATGGGTTCTCTTGAGACATCATGGAAATTGACTTCCAATAAAGATATAAATGTACACCTCAAGAAATAGTACATCATGGGAGGGATTGCGAATCAATGATGAAATAGCTGCAATTTCCCGTCGTTAGGTGAATGTTGCGTGAAAGCCTTTGCAAAGCTCTTAAAACACTCAATCGTGCTGGTATCGTGCGGAAACCTTGGCCAATTCTTGATCTTCTTATACGCATCCGCAACGAACGCCCGTAAACTGAAAGCCGCTTAAATCTGTACCTCCCTTTTGAAAACGAGATTTGCCTGTGCAAGAAGGAATCTTAATTGAGAAACCCTACCAATTTGTGCCCCCTATCGCTTCCGCGTTGCCGCTGAAGGCGCTTTTGCGTTTGGGCGTTCACAGGTATTTACTACGGCGGCAGGGGATCGTTTCTTGCGAGGTTCGAAACGCCGATCGGTTGAAGCAATCGGTCGCCGACGGCCATGGAGTGATGCTGACCCCCAATCACCCGCGGACCTCCGATCCCGTGGTGATGTGTGAATTAACCGCGGCCACCGGTTCTCCCTTTTACACGATGGCCAGTTGGCACCTGTTCAACCAAAACCTGCGCGATACCCTGGTGATTCGCACAATGGGTGGCTTTAGCGTCAACCGCGAAGGGCTGGACAAGACATCAGTCGATTTCGCAATCAAGGCGCTGCAGAATGCGGATCGCCCGTTGCTGATCTTTCCCGAAGGCACCACCAGTCGCACCAACGATCAATTAATGGCGCTGATGGATGGGCCAGCCTTTATCGCGACAACCGCCGCCAAACGTCGCGCCAAAAACAGTTCTGGCAAAGTCGTGGTCCATCCGGTTGGAATTCGCTATATCTTCGACGGCGATTTGGTGGCGGCCTGTGATCCCGTGCTAACCGACATCGAACATAAGCTGACATGGCGGCCTCAAGCGGAACAACCGGTGGTCGACCGGATCATCAAGGTCGGAGACGCGCTGCTGCGTTTAAAAGAACTTCAATACGGGATTCTTCCGGACAACCAACTGTCGCTGAAACAACGCCAAAACAATTTAGTCAATCATCTCTTATGTCCTTTGGAACAAGAGTGGTTGGGCGCGACGTCCGACGCCGGGATTGCGATTCGCATTAAGAACTTGCGCGTGAAAATCTTCCCTGATCTCAGCCTCAACAAACTGTCCCCCACCGAACGGAAACGGCGCTGGCGACAGCTGGAAGACACCTATTTGGCCCAGCAAATTGATTGCTATCCCGAACAATATTTGGCCGAAGAGCCCTCGGTGGACCGAATTTTAGAAACGGTCGAAAAGTTCGAAGAAGATCTGACCGACCGGTGTCGCATTCACAAACCGATGCGCGTCATTATCGATGTTGATGAAGCCATCGAAGTTTCTCCCGAGCGGGTGCGTGGCGCGAAGACCAACCCGTTGACCGCTCAAATTCAATCGCGTCTGGAAGCGAAACTAAAAGAACTCCAGGCCGAATCAAGAACATTTCAAGGGTAGGGGAGTTTCTAAGTTACCGTTTAATGGAACTGCCGGATTCGTGGCCTCACCCACTACCCTAAAGATTAAAAGGAAACGCAGTTCGCAGGGCCGGTTCCGACCATCTACTCCGCAATCTCTGCCATGACTTCATCAGAGATATTGAAGTTAGCCGACACCTTTTGAAGGTCATCGTGATCGTCCAGTTCGTCCATCAGCTTGAGCACCTGTTTCGCTGCTTCGGCTTCCAAGTCGACGGTGTTCTGAGGAATGCGAGTGACTTGTTGAGATTCGCATTCGAGTTCGGCGGCTTCAAACGCCTCAGAAACGTCAGAAAAAATATCAGGATCGCAAGTCACTTCGAATTGCCCGTCTCGATTGACGATGTCCTCCGCGCCGGCTTCCATCGCCAATTCCATCAGCGCTTCTTCGCTGATTTTTTCGGCGTCAATGATAAACAGCCCCTTGCGATCGAACATGAACGAAACGCATCCGGTGGTCCCCATCTTGCCGCCGTTGTTCTCAAAAATCTTCTTGAGTTCGGGGGAAGTTCGATTGCGATTGTCAGTCAACGCATCGCACATGATGGCGACGCCTTCGACGCCATAACCTTCGTAGATCAGTTCCTCGTAGACCGTGCCGTCTGATTCGCCCGACCCTTTTTTGATCGCTCGATTGATGTTGTCTTTGGGCATGCTGACAGCTTTGGCGTCGGCGATCGCCGTCCGCAGTCGCGCGTTGCCGGCGGGATCTGGACCGCCCATTTTCGCCGCGACGATGATCGCTTTGGAGAGCTTACTCCAAGCTTTACTGCGTTTGGCGTCCACCGCCGATTTCCGGTGTTTGATATTTGCCCATTTACTATGGCCGGCCATCTCTCAATCCTTTTGATACAAACATCGTTTTCGCCTATGACGAACATTATCAACGAAAACTACCTAGGTTTCTTTTTCGCCAGTGATTTCGATGACGTCTTCTTTTTCGCCTTCTTCACAGGTGCCTTTTTAGCCGCGGGCTTTTTACTGGCAGCCTTCTTCGCGACTTTTTTAGCCGATTTTTTCGCGGGTGCTTTTTTCGCAGCGGCTTTCTTAACGGGCGCTTTCTTCACCGGTGCCTTTTTAGCGGCAACCTTCTTCGCCGGAGCTTTTTTTGCGGCCTTGGTCGCGGCGGGTTGAGCCTTTGCCTTGCCGCCACGTTTAGGAAATCGCTCCTTCGCATCGGGAGCAATTTTCAAAATGATGTTGCGTGTGGTGGTACTAAAAGGGGCATTGTGAAAAGTAACCGCCAACTGATGCACCAACGAACCGAACTCAACGCCCTTGGCTTTGGGGACGGCCCGCTCCAAACCTGGCACGCGTCCCTTCTTTGCTTCCTCTTCGGTAATGACGCCGATCACCACCATCAACTCTAGCAACGAACGGTCGGTCGGGATCGAGTGACCGTTCAAGCCATTTTGCGACATGAAGCCGATCGTGTACTGCGACACGCCCGGCATTTTTTCGAACTGGATGACGGCCTTGCTGAGATTTTCCTTTTTCAGGAATTCAAGATCGAATTGATAGTAGGTTTCGAAAATCCCATACAGTAATTTTTTTAAACGCTCTGCCGCCTGCAGGGGATGGCTGAGGCTTTTCATCGATTGAGCCAGTTCGGCCGCCGTGGTCACCCGGACTTCGTTCCAATCGAAATAGTTCTCATGGAGCTTGGCGAACGCCTCATCGGCACCTTCGTACGTCGAATCTTCTAAACAGCAGCCGTAGATCGCATTTTCGATCACGGTCCGGTTGGATGGTGGGAGAACCGGTTGGTATTCTTTTTTGAGAACCTTAAAGAGGTTTGCGATCAGTTCAGCTCGGTTTTTTGCAGCCATTAAATTTTCTTCAGAGCGTTTTCAACAGTTGATTAAGTTTGAAAAATATCGGGCTAGTAACCGATTTTGTTAATATCCGATGGTGACCCGATTTTAGTTGGCTTCTGCATCTTGCGAAGGCGATTCTGCCTCGCCAAGTGAAGAGTCAGCAAATTCCTTGCCCTCTTCCGCCTCTTTGGCGGCGGCAGCTTCTTTAGCGGCCTCCTCTTTGGGCAACACTTCCTCAAGAATGCGAGCGACCGTCATGGCGTTCTTGATACCCTTATCCAACACGAACTGAATCTTCGGCGTGTAACGCGTATCGATTCGATTTCCAATTTTCGACTGCAAGTACCCCGCAGAGCTCTGCAAGCCTTTGATGCACAGGTTTTGCTTGGTTTCGTCACCCATGACTGAGACATGCACTTTGGCTTGTCGCATGTCCGGGGATACCTCGACCATCGTTACCGTCGCATCCTTGATGCGCGGATCTTTAAGATCGGCGATAATGGCCATGCCGACAACCTCGCGGACTGCCTGAGCAGCTTTTAAGACTCGGCGTGAACTCATTTGGAAACTCTTTTCAATGGAAAATGGATGCGGATCAGTGATTCAGGATAACGGATTTCCCTGTCGGCTTTCGCCGGCAACGGATGTCGGCGAGCGTTTCAAGCTTATGAGTCTGAAGCGAATCGGTTTCCAGACCAAGCTTTGACCTGCCGTCCGTGACTCCAATAAAACTCAGGCTCGACGCTGGGGTTTATAACGTCCGAGCGATTTCTTCGATCTTGTAAGCCTCAAGCGTATCGCCTTCTTTGACGTCGTTGAAACCTGAAAGTTTAATACCGCATTCCATGCCACGTTGGACTTCCTTGGCGTCATCTTTTTCGCGTTTGAGCGATTCAATCGGATAATCGCCAATCACGGTGTTTTCTCGGATCACTCGCATGTTGCAATCCCGCGCGATCGTACCACGCATCACACGGCAACCGGCGATCGTGCCGGTTTTACTGACACTGAAGGTCTGCATCACCATCGCCATTCCCAAATCCACCACATGTTCTTCGGGCTTGAGACGGCCTTCAAGCATCGCTTTGAGATCGTCGGTGATTTTGTAGATGACTTCATAACGCCGGATCTCCGCGTTGACTTCATCCGCCAGCGATCGAGCCGCTTCATCAGGCACCACATTGAAGGCACAAATGACGGCTTCGGAGGCTTGTGCCAATCTCACGTCCGCAACTGACACGCCACCAACAAGCGCTTGAATGATCTTGATTCGCACTTCGGGATGCTCGATCTTGCCAAGCTCTTTTTTGATCGCTTCGATCGAACCTTTGGTGTCGGCGCGAATGATCAAGTTCAGCGTGATCAATTCGGCATCGTTGGACGCGAGGTTTCCCGATTCCAAACGGCGCTGCATCTCTTCCAAGGAGACCTTCACGGTGCCCGAGACATCCTGTTCATGCTGCTGGGACAAACGCGTCTCCGCGATCTCGCGTGCTGTCGCGACATCTTCGACGACGTAGAGTTTATCTCCGGCACCCGGAGCCGTGTTGAAGCCAGTCAAATTCACAGGCGTTGATGGGCCGGCTGATTTTAATCGGCGTTTTGGATGCAGTGTGTCGTGCATCGCCTTGACGCGTCCATGAGCCGCACCGCAAACGACGATGTCGCCAACGTTCAGCGTACCGCCCTGGACCATGACTTTACACACGACACCGCGATCGGACTGCTGCTCTGATTCCAAACACGTTCCAAACGCCGAACGTTCAGGGTTGGCTTTGTATTCGTAGAGTTCGGCGGTTACTAAAATTGTTTCCAGCAATTCATCCAAACCCGTGCCCGCGATCGCACTGGTCTTCACGACTTCCGTATCGCCACCCCATTCACTGGGCAACAATTCGGCGGACGCAAGATCTTGCATCGCTTTGTCGGGCGTGACGCCGGGAATGTCGATCTTGTTCAGCGCCACGATGATCGGAACACCGGCGGCCTTGGCGTGGGTGATCGCTTCTTCGGTCTGGGGCATGATTCCATCGTCAGCCGCCACCACCAAAACGGCAATATCGGTTACGTTAGCACCACGGGCTCGCATTTCGGTAAACGCTTCGTGGCCGGGCGTATCGACGAACGCAATTTTCTGTTCGCCCTTTTTGACTTCGTAGGCCCGGATGTGCTGGGTGATTCCGCCAGCTTCTCCGGAGACAACGTCGATGCCAATCAGCGCGTCAAGCAATGACGTTTTACCGTGATCGACATGGCCCAAGAACGTAACGATGGGTGCTCGTGGGGTGAGGTTCTCTTCGTCCTCGTTCTCCACGTCGTAGTTGGCCATCAGCTCATCTTCAGCCGTTTGCTGCTGACGAATCTCGACACTTGCTTCGAAATGATCGACCAGTAACTCGACCATTTCCGCAGGCAACACTGAGTTGATCGTCTTGGTGGAATCATCACCTAGCTGCTGCAGGGTCAATAACGCTTGAACCGCAGGCACGCCGGCGGCTTCGGAAAATTCGCGCACCGTGCAGGGCAGTTGCAAGACGACGTCACCCTTACGAGGCGCTGCCGAGTTGACAACTTTGCCACGCGATCGGCGTGTCCCCGGACGAGAACGATAGTTGCTACGCGCCGGTCGTCGGTTACGCAATCCGCCCAGCGGTGTGTCCTCACGTTTGCCGGAACGTCTGACTTTCGATGGCATTTCGCCGACGATGTCTTCGGGCTTGCCGTCGGCGCCTTTGCCCTTTTTCTTACCCTTTTTGGCGGACTTGGTCAGATGCTCAAGAGGAGCTGCACCACCGCCGCGTTGAATCTGATTGATCGCATCTTGCGGCAACGCAATATCGGGCTTCTGTACTTTTTCTCCCGCAGGAACCGCGGCTGCGCCGGGTTGCTTGACCTCGGGCATCTTCGCAACATTGGCCGTGATGCCTCGTTTTTTAACCGGCCGCTTTTTCTCTTCACCGGAGTCGGATTTTTGAGGACGGCTATCGAGATCACGGACCGCCTTTTGACCGCGCGAAAACAATGGGCTGCGCATTGGGGCCATCGGCGACGCCGGCTTGACGTTTTCCTTTGGCGCATCGGCCTTGGCCTTGGCAGAGTCGCCCTTGGCTTTGGCAGCCACGTCGTGGATCGACGCCTTCTTTACGATAGGCTTGCCCATGGTTGCCTTGACCGAAGGCATGACTTCCTTGGATCGGCTGCGGAGTTTGCCCAACAGACCGCTGACAACACTTTTGGACTTTGCCGGTTCATCAGTCGTGTCGGTTTCCGCAGCGGCCACATCAGCGGATTCCTCCGTCTGGACATCGGCGGTTTCGGCAACTTGGTCAACTTCGTCAACAACCGCAACCACTTCTTCTTGAGCGGGAGCCGATGGTTCCTCTGGTGCGGCGTCGACAACTGCTTCGGCCTCTTGGGCGTCTTCGGTATCTTCGGTATCTTCGACCTCCTCAAATTCTTCGACATCCTCTTCAGGTTCGAAGCTTTCTTGGGGCGGAGGCGGCGGAGATGCGAGATAGTCTTTAATCGCGGCAACTTCATCGTCACTAAGACTTGCTAGCGCAGAACCTTTATCCTCGATCCCTGCTGAATCGCAGATATCGAGCAACTGTTTGTTATCAAACCCAAGTTCTTTAGCAAACGCGTAGATGCGTATGGGCACTGAACGTGACCCTCCTTTTTTCGATTAAGACTGCCGTGTGCGGCAACCCGTCATTCAACCTTAACAATTACATAAAACGTCCCTTCGGCCTGGAGGTATTAGCCCCAAGTGCAGACACGGTTTGGATACCAATCAAAAGCAACCGCTACAAGCAAAATTGCTCAAATCACACTTCCCTCTTTATCAGGGTCAAAAATTATCGCAAGTTTCGTGCGATTATGGTAACCCAGTTATCTATTTTTACCACTAAAGTTTCGTCATTGCTGCCGGACGCAGCCTGACACCGGCAAGAGGACCAATCCGTCTTAAGATCGCCTTAGGGGGCAGAATCCTGCACTTGAGCCAAGACGAGCACCTGTTTTGGTTTTCTTAAGCCGTTGCTTCGCCTTCTGCGTTTTCAGATTGTTGTGCGGATTCATCGCCGGATTTTGCATCCGCCGAACCTTCGGAGGGAGTTTCCGCCGCCCCATCTCCGCCCGCTTCGGCCTTTGCTTCTTCCTCGGCCTGAGCCGCTAGTTTTGCGATCGCGGCAGCTTCAGCGGCCTTTTTCGCTTCGGCGGCTTCGGCCACTTTGCGGATCGCTTCTTGTTCTTTGCGTATTCTTTTCTCTTCGGCCGCGCGTTTCTCAGCTTCGGCTGCGCGAACCTCTGCTTGTTCGACAATCTTGTCGACGTCCTCTTCGCTTAGATCGCCCATCTCCATCAAATTCGAGGGTTCAATCACCTCCAGATCGTCATAGGAGAGGTAACCCTCACCGACCAGTCGATTTGCCAACTCTTCATCGACGCCATCAATCTCACAGAAGCCACGCACCGCGCGGTCAATCTGAGCCTCAAGTTCGGTCTGGGTCATGATTTCGATATCCCAACCACAAAGCTTGCTGCCCAAGCGCACGTTCTGGCCTCGTTTTCCGATCGCCAGTGACAACTGATCGTCTCGCACCAGCACGATCGCGCGGCCCATCATCGCACACAAAATTACTTCGTCGACTTCGGCCGGCTGCAATGCATTGGGGATAAGTATTTGAGGGTCGGGGTCGTAGCGGACGATGTCAATCCGCTCGCCCGCCAATTCGTCAATGATGACTTTGATTCGATTACCACGGACACCCACACACGCACCCACACAATCGACTTTTGAATCGATGCTGCTGACGGCGACCTTGGAACGGTAACCAGCCTCACGCGCGATCGCGTTGATAGTAATGATCCCGTCCGAGATCTCGGGGATTTCGTTTTCGAATAACCGTTTGACAAAATTCCCGCGCGTTCGGCTGAGCACAACTTTGATCCGCGACCCTTGAGCCTTCACCTCAGTGACCAACGCGCGAATACGCTCGTTGGCTTGGTGTGTGTCACCGGGAATCTGTTCACTGCGTGGCAGGATCGCTTCGACCGCGCCAAGAGTAACCGTCGTGACACGGCCTTCGTTTCGATTGACTTGACCGGAGACAATTTCGTCGATGACTTCGGTGAACTCTTCGATCTGAGCATCACGTTCGGCTTCGCGTACTTTTTGAATGATGACTTGTTTGGCGGTCTGAGCACCAATGCGGCCGATCACCTCTTCGTAGTCCAGCATCTCCTGCCCGTGACGACCGGCGATCTCACCCGTTTCGCGTTCGATGAAGAACTCGATGTCGGCTTCATCACCGAAGTGCCTTCGCGCAGCGGTCACCAGTGCAGATTCGATCAATTTAAAGACCGTTTCCTTTTCAATGTTTTTTTCGCGATGTAACGAATCGACAATTCTCAGAACTTCACTGGCGTTCATTTGTTTTCTCTAACTTAATTCTCTGTCTAAATTTTCGCCCGTTTCTGGGTCGAACCACATCAGCGATTCGGTGGCCACACTGACGGAAATCGGCTGACCGACTGCCGCCGCTAGGTCTGCTGCAGACCGGACGGTGATGTGACTATCGCTTTGCTGCGGGTTCTGTTTTGTTGCTGGATCTTCATCCAAGCGAATCTCTACTAACGCTTCATTGCCCAATCGGTCAATCAGACTCAACGAGCCGGCGACTGAGATCATGCTGTTCTCAACAACCTCCAGCGCCGGTTTTTGATCAACCTGACCTTCGAAACTCAAACGGCCGTGCTCGGCTCGAAAACCAATCATGACACTGGCGGGGAAAGCTTGGGACTTAACCCATTGCTTCAACGCCGTACCAGTGCCCGCATTGACATGCGACCACCTAACCTCAAATCGTTTTGCTCCAACGACGACCGAAAATGTTTGGTCATCAAATCTCTCAATGGCTGCCGCGACGATGTTGGTCGGCGTATTGCCGATAAACTTCGCCACAAACAGATTGGCAGGACGCTGATAAACATCCAGCGGCCTGCCAATCTGCAGCACGCTTCCCTCTCGCATCACGGCGATCCGATCGCCCAACGTCATCGCCTCCACCTGATCGTGGGTCACATAAATCATCGTGACACCCAAATCACCGTGCAACCGCTTCAACTCAACTCGCATCTGCTGACGCAGTTTCGCGTCCAAGTTCGACAAAGGTTCATCAAATAAAAATACCGCCGGATCCCGTACAATCGCGCGGCCTAAAGCCACACGCTGACGTTCCCCGCCGGACAGTTGATACGGTTTACGATCAAGCAAATGTGAAATTGCCAATCGATCTGCCGTTTGTCGGACTTGGTGATCAACTCCGGACCTCAGCCGATTAAGTTCAGCCGATTTCCGGGGTTTAAAAATGCGTCTTAAACCACGACTAAGTACTCCACCGCCATAACGTAACAACAATCCAAACGCCATATTTTTGTAAACCGACATGTGCGGATACAAGGCGTAGTTTTGGAACACCATCGCGATGTCCCGGTCCTTAGGTGCCACGCCATTGACGACGCGATCCCCAATTCTGATCTCTCCGGATGTTGGCCAATCCAACCCTGCAATCATTCGCAGCGTCGAACTCTTGCCACACCCACTGGGCCCCACCAGCACCAAAAACTCTTGATCTTCAACAACCAAATCGACATGATCCACAGCAACATTCCCGTCAGGAAACTGCTTGCAAACCTGTTCCAGCGAAACTCTTGCCATGGTAGCAATCGATGATGAATTGCGCTGAAGTTGAGTCGGTAAAAATCGTATTAGTGCAAGTGACTACAAAAGAGACCTGCAAGAATCTCCTGCAGGTCTCTTCAATAACTCGATAGAATAGCCTTGCCGCCGAAAATGGTCAACGGAGGTTGAGGCGTTGCAAAACCGATTCAAAGAAAGAAATTGAAATCGCAGAAACAAAGCCTTTCATCATACTGCCTCAAGAATATGGCTCGCCAGAGAATTTGGCACCGGTTTACCGACCGGTGCCCTGAAACTCGTCACGCAAAAGCAAGCCCACCCACCCTCCCTCAAAAGCGGGCCCCAGCAATAAGTGTCGACAAGACCTTAGAGAAATGCTGGCACCGCACGGCAAAAAGTTTTTGAGCTTCGGACTCCTCGATTGATCGCCGACACTTAAACTAAAGGTGCCCAAGACAACAATAAGGAGTCCGAAGAACCGATTAAACCCGTGTTAATGACCTTTAACGCTAACACTAGCGGAAACGCCGCCCCGGCAAGACAATTTGTCCACCTTGGGACTTTTGTCAACTTCGAGCGCTATCGCAAAAACAAACTTTACGGTTGGCCAACCATGGCGTATATTATCTTGCGAGAATCTGAAACCGTTTCCAAGCAAATGAAACGCGGGCGATTCTCAATATCTCTACATCCATTTATTTAAACTTTTTCTCTTAAACTAGGCATTACTATGAAATCGAACCGCAAGGGTTTTACGTTAGTAGAGCTTCTGGTCGTGATCGCCATCATCGGAATCTTGATCGGAATGTTGCTACCGGCCGTCCAGCAGGTCCGCGAGGCCGCTCGTCGGACAGAGTGTTTAAACGGCCTGCGTCAAATGGCGTTAGGTACTTTGAACTACGAATCTGCAAAGATGCACTTTCCCACCACAGGGCCTCAAGGTGCAGCCTTAGGCTTGGTCAATCAGTTCAATCCTGAAGTTCAGGTGCTTCCTTATACCTATGAGATTCTTTCGTTCATCGAGCAAAACAACTTGGCAAATTTGACAACGCAATTTGGTATTGCAAGTTTTGAATTACAGGGTTCAAGGGTCCCGCTTTATACCTGCCCATCCCGAGGTGAGCGGGTAGAAGTCGACAACGTTGGAGACGCGCGTCCGCTTCAGGATTATGCTTCCTACATTTCGACTTGGAACGACCCTTATGGTTCATGGGTGGGATCGTCTTATGACGGCACAAATACCCCCGAGGAAGAGAGTGGCGATTGGAACGGAGTGATAGGAAGACTGGGCTACGTCATCGCGGACTCTGGCAGCATTACCCTTCGACCGTTCTCAAAAATTGGCTTTGGAAGTGTTTCCGATGGCTCCTCTAATACAATGCTTTATGCCGAAAAGTCAGTTTGGGCCAAAAGCTACAATACGACCAGAGGTACAGCAGCAACGTCTTTCGAACCTTGGTGGGATGAACGTTGCTTCGAACCAGCGTCGTGGAGTATTAGACGTGGCGTTGCAGGAGATGGTTTCCACATGCTGCCAGATACGGTTGATCGACTTTCCCGTCCACGAGGCGACGAACAGGAATTTGCATTTGGCTCTGCACACCCAGGTTCAGTGAATGCGGTCCTGACAGACGGATCAACACATTCGCTCTCCATGGACATGTCTGCAGAAAACCTGGCACGCCTGGGAAATCGCAGAGACGGCCAGGTAGTCAACCATGAAGAATTTTAATTGCACTTAGAATTAACGAATCAAAGCCCCGCTTTTCAAATTTTGATCGGCGGGGCTTCAATTTTTCCAAGCCAGGTCATTTTTTTCCAAGCCAGGTCATTTAATGAATAAATATTTTCGACTAAGTCTTCCAATAGCTGCGTTGTTTCTGATGTTGACGGTTTCCGGTTGCGGCAAAAACGAGATAGCCGGAATTGTTGCCGACGCAAACAAAATGCAAATTCAGCGAGCGGTGAATAGTTATCTCTTGTATCAAAGGAGGATGATGAAGGCGCCGAAAGACAAGCAGGAGCTTGTTGAGTTCATTAAAACAAATCCAAAAATTGATAACAATTTGGAGCTGATGGGGATTTCGCGCGACGAATTCGAACAGAATCTTGTTAGCGAGCGTGACGCAAGCGAATACTTCTTTCGATGGGGAGTCTTTATCAAAGACCGTGCACCTGACGAACCCTTGGTTTTTGAAACCGCCGGAGTCGAAGGAAAGTTTCAAGTGGCATGGGCGAGTGGAATAGTAAAAGAATATGAAAAAGAAGAGTACGAAAAATTGAAGAAAGGTAAATTCAGGCGAGAGAAGATCGCTGGCCCGGATCTAGAAGCTGAGGCCAACCGCAAGGCACTTGATAAACCAGCCGAATAAACGATTTCGGTTTACCACAGCCTATTTTTCTTACGGGACCGCTGTTGCGGTCCCGAATTTTGGGCTGCAAACTTCTTCGTAATTAATAAACGCTGCTGAACCACTGATGAAATAGCAGCCTTTAGCTACTACACTTTCACGTCTTCGCATTGTTCAGGTGAACACGACCTACCGCGACCCATTCCACTGAAGACTCAGCGATCCTTCTGCTGTAGTGACAGCTTCCCCCGCCGTCTCAGTGCCGTCTGGCCACGTTACTTTGATACCGCTTACCTTTTCCAGTTCCTGTTTTGAAACATGAATCGGGCCGGCAGGTGATTGCGATAGATAACTGCCACCGGCCTGAACTTCTAAACAGCGCTGGTAGCTCTCACCGATTAGAACAATCCTTGCACCGATCGCACGCCTGTTCTGCGGAGGCCCCACGACGGTCAGTCGCAGCGAGCCTGCGGACCTTGATTGATTCTCAAGCAGTTCATACCGACCGCTGTTGACCGCGAAAACGGCATCTTGGTCCCCATCGTTATCGACGTCGGCAATGGCCAGTCCATTGGTGTCGCCGGTGATCACCACACCACTTCGATTGGGCCATTGGGGCGCGAACGAACGTTCGCCTTGGCCTGTCAGCAGCAAGCCCAAGCCTCCTCCCATGTAGCCCGTTTCGGGTTGAGCATGAAAGAAGTTAGTGGCCATCAAAATATCCATCACTCCATCACCATCAAAATCATCAGCAGCGACGCCGTAGCCGGGGCTGATTTGAGCCAACCTTGGAAGGGCGGCAACTGTAAACCCCTGATCACCTTCGTTCCAAAAGACGGCCGACTGAAAATAGTTGGCTTCTTTTGCCGGGCGATCGACCGATTTTGTTTCGTATATATCGGCCACCGTGGCCAGTGAGAACTCATGGAACGTTTTGTATTTATCAGCAATGAAAGGCATGCAGCGCGATGAACAACTGCGCCCGCGAATCGGGTACTCGGTATCGCCCTCGAACTCGGCTTCGACCAAATCGATGGATCCGCTGTTGTCAAAATCGTCGTAGTACAGCCGGTGAGGATGCTTTCGACTGGCGTGGTACTTCGTGTTCAGCCCTTGGTTGGTGACCACGTAATCCATGTCGCCGTCGTGGTCCAAATCAGCCGCCGCGATTCCGTGCCACCAACCTAAATGCCCGGCAGTGCCCAGATCGCTGCTGACGTTGACCAAGTTACCCTCATCATTTTTGTAAAACGAAACCGGACCCCACTCGCACGCCACGACCAAATCAATCCAGCCATCGGAATTGAAGTCGGACCAAACCGCCGAATTGACCAACCCCACCTCCGATAGGTCACCGGCGATCTCAGATTCGGCGCGAGTGAACTTTCCATTCTCGTTGATCAGCAACTGGCTTTGCGGCGTCAGAGGATACTTTCCCGGTACACTGCGGCTGCCGACGAAGAGGTCAAGATCGCCGTCTCGGTCGAAGTCCGCGGCACATACGCAACCGCTACTTTGGTAAACCTTAGGCAATGCATCATCGTCAGCGACTGAGAACCCTCCTTTGCCGTCATTCACATACAACCGGTCCAGATATTCATCCGAATTCTCAGACCACTCATTGCTGCCACTGGCAACGTATAGGTCCAGATCTTCATCGCCGTCGCAGTCGAAGAACAGGGCTCCCATGTCCTCGGATTTAAGATGCTTTTCCCACGGCCCCTTCACAGGCAAAAACGTTTTGTCATTTTGACTGACCAACAAACGGCCCGCCATCGCCGCCGAACCACCGCAATAAAAATCTGGCATTCCATCGCCATTGACGTCACCACCGGCAACAGAGCCGCCCAGTTTCGAAATCGCGAACGGGATCAAAGGTTCTTTTTCATAGTCGTCGTAATTGGATTCCACGTGCTGAAATTTGAATTTCGTTTTCTCTGTCGCGTTGACGAATAATGGTTGCGCCGGTTCTGGTTCCGCTTCGGCCGAGCGGTCCTTGGTTTCGATAACGCGGTACACGTAATCAGCGGCCAAATCGGTCAGCTCAACCGTCGTCCCATCAGGCCAAGTGATCCTTGCGCGCTGGATTGACTGGCTATCGGCCAAGCCAAAATGAATCGCCATCGGATCGCATCCCAAATAGCCGCGCGATGGCTGCAAGTCCTTCCGCTGATACTCGCCATCATGCCAAATTTCGATCTTCGTCCCAACACCGAAGAAATTGTTGTCCTCACACCTCAGTTCAAATAGAACACGATGCCCATTGGCAGACTGATTTTCGTAAACCAGCGTCGGTTCATAGTAGTTATTGACCAAGCAATCCAAATCGCCATCGTTGTCCAAATCGGCAAAGGCCGCGGCGTGACTGACGCCGGTGTGGTTAACTCCCCAAGCTTCCCCCACGGACTCGAAATCTAAATCGCCTAGGTTTCGATACGCCAAATTCGTGTTTTTTCGAGCCGGAATTTCTCGGTAAAGAGCCTTCAAATCATCTTCTTTAAATCCCTTTTGCTTCTTCATCTCCGCGATGCGATTGGTCAAGTCACTGTTCATATTGTCGCGCGCATGCCCGTTGGTGACAAACACGTCTTGCCGCCCATCGTTGTCCATATCAACAAATCGAATCGCCCACGTCCAATCGGTCTTTGCCAGATGAGCCAATTCCGCAGCTTCCATGAATCGACCGGCACCGGAGTTTATGAACACACAGTTCTTCATGAACTGGCGTGGTTTCCCGCTGTTTAAGAACCACGCGTCCGACCCCATCGTGCCCATGTTCACCTTTTGGCCATAGTGCGTCCGATCGGCCATGTCCGCAACCATCAGATCCAACCATCCATCGTTATTGAGGTCCCCGGAATCCATTCCCATCGAAAACCAAGTCGTGCGGTTGGCCGTCTCCGGTAGCACGTCAGTGAAGGTGCCATCGCGGTTGTTGCGGTAGAGTTTGTCCGGCTGTTTGAAGTCGCTGCCGACGTAGAGGTCTTGCCAATTATCGTTATCAAAGTCAAACCAGTTGCAGCTCAGGCCCAGACCGTATCCAGAGATCCCAGCGGCTTTGGTCACGTCAGTGAAGGTCCCGTCGCCATTGTTTTGAAAGAGGATGTCTTTTTCGCCGGCGAGAATTTTGTGCCCATCGATCAGTCCCGCCCACTCCTCTTTGCCGGGGATGACTTCAACGACGCCATTGCGTTCTTGAAACATCGGCTCGCGGGGGGCAGGCAGATCCTGGTAGGTCAGCAGGTACATATCCAGATCGCCATCACGATCAAAGTCGCAGAAGTTCGCTTGCTTGCTGGCTCCGGTATAAGCACAGCCGGCTGCCTTGCTTTGTTCGATAAACGTGCCATCGTTTTGGTTCACGTAAAGCAGGTTCGGAGCTGCCATGTTGCAGACGTAGAGATCCAGATCACCATCGTTGTCGATGTCTGCAAAAGTCGCACCCGATGCCCAGACCTTTTGGTCTTGGATGCGACCGTCGACGCCGGCTGTTTCGGTGACGTCTTCGAATTGGAAATCACCAACATTCTTATACAGGCGGTTGGCGATATCTGATCCGGTCAAATAAACGTCCACCAACCCATCGTTGTCAAAGTCCCCCAAGGCGACCCCCGCACCGGTTTCAATCAGCAGGTTCGTTCGGCTGCGTGAAAGATAGTTTTCGAATTCGATTCCGCTATCGGTTCGGGACTTAAAGCGCATCGCCGAGCCAGACGCTTGAGCCATTTTGTCCAGCGGCTTTCGAAATAACGATGCATTTACCTTCTCAAACGACGGAGGGACTTCGGCAAAATTGACCGGCTGAGGATTATTTTTGTACTTTGAAAGGTTGCTCAGCTCGACCGCTTGCTGTTCGCAGCCAATGCTGGCAGTTACAACGACCGCAATTGACAGTCGAAAAAGAGATTTTGAATAAGCAATAAGGGCTGAGAAATTCAATGGGATGATTCCAAAAAACGGAGTAGGACCAGCAGATGATATTGGTTTTATTCTACACCTGAGCACGCAAAAAAACCCGCTTTTGCGATGCTAAGACAAGATTTCACCTCGATAAATTCGGGATCCACCACTTTCCAATTACGACGATTAAAAATTCAAATCGGGTCAAAATTCGAGAGCCATGTGAAAACTTGGCTTCGTTTAAGAATTTGTTTTGCAATCGCACTATTGCAACTTAAAATCTACACTCTCTAACGTGCCCTGCAGGCATCGCTCGTCATCTGTTTCTTAGCTCTACTTCCAAGAGGCTTAAGCATGAGTTCTAAACGCAATGGTTTTACTCTGGTCGAACTTCTGGTCGTGATCGCCATTATTGGCATCCTGATAGGCATGTTGCTTCCCGCAGTTCAACAGGTCCGCGAGGCTGCTCGGCGAACGCAGTGTTTGAATAATTTAAGGCAGCTGGCACTGGGTTCGCTGAATTATGAGTCGGCGAACATGAGCCTTCCCAGCGCCGGCGTTGAAGGCAATAGCCTATGGGTGAGCGTCAATGGCGTTCAAGGCTACAAGAGGAGTTACCTCCCGACAGAAAATTTGGGCTGGGGCTATCAAATCCTAAGCTTCGTCGAACAGGGGAATATGCAGCAACTACGCTCGGTGACCATGGGGCCCCTGACGACTCTCACTGAATTCTCTGTTCCACTGTTTTCCTGCCCGTCCCGCGGGCAGCGGATACTCAATTTTCTCGGCGACGTCACACCAGTAGGTGATTACGCCGGCTACTGCACGTCTTGGGGATTCGACAGCAACAGTGAATTTGCAAGTTTAAACTTGGTCGGTAGCAATTGGGATGGATTCGAGTGGGATCCCGCCAAGGATCCCAAGCCCGGAGAACTCGATGGCAGTGTTTGGAACGGAGCGATCGCTAAACGTGGGCACTCCGACGATTCCAGCGGCAGCTGGAAACTTCAAAGTTTTGGAAAGGTCAATATTGAATTTCAGGACGGCACATCAAACACGATGATGTATGCTGAAAAATCCGCAGGTGCCCAGACTTCCTATCAAGCGAATGTGAATCCTGAATGGGAACATTGGTGGGATCAGCGTGGGATAATCTACGGTGCCGATTGGCCAATGATAAGAGGTTGGGGAAATGGCATTCTTGCTGATACGGTAGACCGTATTCAATTGCAGGGCGATAAAGCAGAGATGTTCTTTGGTTCGGCCCACCCCGGTTCTTTGAACACAGTCCTGTGCGATGGATCAACTCATTCGATCAGCTCAGACATTCAAAAACTTGAATTCTTTAAATTAGGCAATCGTCAAGACGGCATGGTTGTGAATGTCAGTGAGCTTTAATTTGGAAGCTTCAGTTCTTTTTTTACGACTCTGCTTTGCATTACAAGGCAGAGTTTTTTCATACCCTCTACCAACACAGTTTTAATGATGAAGAACCTCCTTTCGAAAATAGCGTTAAGGTCACTCTTGGTTCTTGGCGCGTGCTTTTTTGTCATTGGATCTTCTGGTTGTTCTGGTGATCCAATCGCATCTCATGTTGCATCGGTGAGTAAAACCAACCTTCAGAAACTCTCTAACGTTTACTCACTTTACGTTTCGCGAAATAGCAACAAAGGCCCCAAAGACGAAGCAACCTTCCGAGAATTTTTGGAAACCGATCCCTCCATCGAAAAAAACATCGGCTACATGGGGATCGCGCGTGACGATTTTGAAAAAATCTCGATTAGCGAACGTGACAACGCACCTTTGCTCGTCAGGTACGGTCTATCTCTTCCACCGATGTCTCCCAAGCAACCTCAGGTCCTCGAAACGGTCGGTGTGGATGGCGTCAGGCTGGTGATAATGTCCAACGGTGACATTGTGGAGGTGAGTGACGACGCGGAATACAAAAAAATGGCAAGTGGAAAGTGGAAAGAGAATCGAGAAGATTCGACAACTCCTGATTACGGCAAACTGGGAAAGTGAACCGTTGCCGTCTAAATTGCCTTAAAACGCTTGGCCATTGCACGCGGAACAGCCAGGATTCAATGGCTAAAAGAACTGCTTGCTGATCTAAAAATTGTGCGAATTTCCTCACTCTGGAGAGGACACAGCATTGGGCTTCAGTGAGGCTTCCAGTTTTCCTATACTTCCAAAAACTGCAATCTGATCTGCGTGCGAGTCAAGGATGACAAAAATGTGCTCAACCAACATTCCGAATCCATCAATCCGCTGTTGCCGCCTCGCTCTGGCGGTGCTGTGCTTCGCGTTTTCCTTAGCGACATTTGCCACGGCGCAGGAAGTGACTGACCGTTCTCAGCGCAGTCCCTGGCGGGCGTCGTTCAATCAAGTCACCCCGCAGGCGCTCGAGGCAAACCAATCCAACGCCGATCGCGATCCGCTCAACGCCAATCCGCGCAGCAATTATTCTGCCAATGCTTCGGCACTACCAACACGTTCAACGTCGCAAGCAGACACCGTGCCGCAGCTAACGCCTTCGGCGCAGAACTCGCGTCCCTTCACCGACCGTTTTTCTGGCAACACCAATCCATCGACAACGTCCAGTTCCTCTTCGCCGTCGGCGCTTGAAACTAAGGTCACTCGCACGAAAAACCAGCTGCCCAACGAAGCAGGCCAAGTTTGGCGTGAGTATGACATTTCGCCTTACACCGACAACGTGAATTCCGTTGACAACCCTCAGCAAGCCATTTTGGATTGGGTGCTCCGAGAGACAGGTACCGAGATGTGGTTTAACGAACCGCTGGGCATTTTGCATGCCACCAAGGATCGTTTGATCGTCTATCACACGCCCGAGATTCAACAGGCCGTCAAATCGATTACCGATCGTTTCGTCCGCACGCGTGGCCAAGAGCAAAACTTCAACATTGATTTGCTGACCGTTGAAAATCCCAACTGGCGATCCAACGCTTATCCATTGCTACAGACCATCGACGTGCAAACGCCGGGTGTGGAGGCTTGGATGATGTCCAAAGAGAACGCCGCGATTCTGATCGGACAGCTTCGGCAGCGCGCCGATTTCAAGCAACACAGTGGTGGCGAAGTTAAAAGCCACGATGGGCAATCCTTCGTTTTGGAAAAAACAAAGCCGGTGGCGTTCGTACGCAGCCTACGATGGTTGCCTGGTCAATTCCCTGCCTTTGAACCGTTGATGACGACCATCAATGAAGGCTATACGCTGAACATTTCGGCGTTGTCGTTGCTGGACAATCGCGCGATCGAAGTCGCCATCAAATGCGACGTCGATCAAGTGGAGACTTTGACACCGATCAAGATTCCCGTCGCGGGCGTTGGCAATACGGTTCAGACAGCCGACATCAATGTGCCCGAATTGATCAGCTGGCGGCTGCACGAACGGTTCCGCTGGCCTTCGGACCAAGTGCTGTTGCTCAGCTGTGGCGTGGTGGCGGACCCCAAACCCGAAACCAGTGGCGGAAGCGGCATGTTCGGCTTGAGGCCGCGACGCAAGCAGACCAACCGATCCGATGCGTTGCTGCTGATCGAATATCGTGGCCCCGCCACCGAAGCGAATCTGCCGCGTACCGCCGGTCGGTCGTCGCTGGCACCGCTAAAGTAGGCTCAAGAGTCCTAGGCCGCGTTTTTCAAATCGAATTTGATACCAGCCCGACGCGCAAGCGAGGGATCTCATCCGCTATAATCCCTCGCTTGCGCGTCGGGCTGGTATTGTTTTGATACTCAAGTTGATTTAACAAACGCGGCTTAGCGTTAGCCACGCTTGGCCAAAATCGCGAACCTTGGACTCGTGGCCTCGTCCACGGGCTTGAGATTAAGGCGTACCTTTGAACTATACTGGAACTCCGCTAACGTATTGGCGTATCACTATTGCCGCCCCGCACCTCGACGGCGAGGCAAATTGGCATAAAATGCTGGGCGGCGTTTTGTAATAATCACCTTCTATCAAATAAATAATGTCACAGTCAGACCGTCGCGTTGTCATCACAGGTATGGGACAGATCAGTCCTCTTGGCAACTCCATTGAATCCATGTGGAGCCACCTCAGCACCGGCAAAAGCGGAGTGGGGATGCTTCAATCGGTGCCTGTTGAAAATTTCACCACCGACATTGGTGGCGAGTGTTCTGACTTCGATGGCTCTATCGATAACTTTGGCTCCCCCGACAAACTGCTCAAACGCAACATCAAAAAAGCACTGAAGTTGATGTGCCGCGAGATTCAGGTCGGCGTGGCGGCGTCGCAGTTGGCCCTTGAGAACGCGGGACTGGTAGGTGCCGACAAGGATCCAACCAAAGTCGGGACGATGTTCGGCAGCGACTACATCATCACTTCACCCGGAGAATACAGCGCGGGCATCGCGGAGTGTGTCTCGGGTAGTGGCGAATTTGATTTTGAAAAATGGGCAGAGCAGGGCATTCCCAAAGTGGAGCCGACGTGGCTGTTGAAGTACCTGCCCAACATGCCGGCCAGCCACGTCGCGATCTTCAATGACTTGCAGGGGCCAAGCAATTCGCTGACCGTGCGCGAAGCATCATCCAACATCGCGATCGGCGAATCGGTGACGATCATCCGCCGTGGCACCGCGGATATCATGGTCACCGGCGCGACGGGGTCACGCATCCATCCGCTGCGCACGATCCATGTCTGCCTTCAAGAGCAACTGGCCGATCGCAACAGCGCAGCCGCCGGTGGCGATGCGAGCAAAGCTTGCCGTCCCTTTGACGCCGACCGCAGCGGCATGGTGATGGGCGAAGGCGCCGGCGTGATGATCTTGGAATCACTCGAATCGGCCCAAACCCGGGGCGCGACCATTTTGGGGGAAATCGTTGGCTACGGTTCTTCGGCCGTAATGCTACCTGAAGGAACCGCGGATTACAAAACAGCGCTGAGCAATGCGATCAGTTCTTCGATGGAAGTGGCCGGCGTATCGGCCGATTCGATCGGCCATGTGCATGCCCATGGCTTGGCCGGTTTACGATGTGATGAAGAAGAATCCGAAGCCATTGTGGAACTTCTGGGCAACGTCTCCGTGACGGCCGCGAAAAGCTATATGGGAAATCTGGGAGCCGGCAGCGGCATGGTCGAAGCAATCTCCAGCGTCGTAGCAATGCAAAAGGAAGAACTTTTTCCGGTGCTCAACTGTGATTCGGTTGACCCTAAATGCAAATTGAACGTGGTCACTGAAAAGTCAAAACCGGGCGACAGCTTTATCAATCTCAACGTGACGCCCCAGGGTCAAGCCAGCGCGACGATCATTAAACGTTTTCAGTAGTAGCCATCGGCCGGATCCACAATCCGCACCGGGCTGTTGATTTAGTGTGGCATAGGCTTCTAGCCTGTGATTTTAGTCTTCAGAGAAGACTAAGCGATACAGATTAGGTGAGCCACACAGGCTAGAAGCCTATGCCACCACCCTACCGCGACAAAATCAACAGACCGGCACCGTAGTGGATGAGGCCACGAATCCTGCCTCTCCATTAACCCTTAGTTCAAACGTTAATCTGTCTTTGAGGCATCATTTAATGCAGCCGCCGGACTCGTGGGCTCGTCCACTACCGCGAGCGCTAAATTTCGGCTGGAACAACCGCCATTACGGATTGATGGGTTTGATGGTGACGTTTCGAAATTCGGCGGCCGTGCCTTCTGACTGAAGCGCGATACCGCCCTGCGTCACGGTACAGTTGGTCCCATGGTTGACTTTTACACCGTTGACAAAGACTGTGATCTGGTCACCGTCGCAAATGATTCGCATCGCATTCCATTGGCCGATCGCTTTCTCAGGATCGGTTTTCAAACGCTTGATGCGACGGTGCTTATGCTGATTTCCTTTGACTTTTTTCAGCCGCCGCGTTTGAGCGTTTTCGACTTCGATGTCAACATGTTTCCCGATCACCCAAAAGTCACCTGCAGAACCTGATTGAAGCTGCACTTCTAATGACTGTGGCCATGTTGCAAACATCACCGGCACCGTGGCATGAACCAAAACACCGTTATTGCCACCTTTGCCTCCCGACCAACGCCACTGCAAAGAGAGTTCGTAATCACGATACCACCGGCGGGTCTGCAGATAACCGCGCGGTTTGCCCGTGCACTTCAACACACCGTCTTCGACCGACCAAATATCTTCGAGCCGCGCATCTTCGTCGCTGCTGAAGAAGATCCAACCTTTTAGATCTTGCCCGTTAAATAGTTCTTCCGGTGCCGATAGTGGAAGAAGTTCTTCAGCAAGTTGCGCAGTGGCCAAACTGCTTATCGAAAGCAAAATCCCAAAGGCCAATACCGGTAACCCCAAACGTCCAGCGAAATCTCTTAGCATGTTTCTTCTGCCGACAACGGGTGGATTAAAGAGCAAAGCAAGTCAAAAAAGAAAACGCCATCATAGCAGGTTTGCAATGACCATCCGCATTCGAGCCAACGCAGCCAATAATATTTTTTGACTCCGAAGCGTCGACCGGCTCTTGATGGCGTTCTCTTTAAATCGCAGACGCCGTCATCTATTGAGATTCGGAGTATCTATTGAGATTCGGAGGGGCGGGCGAAGCTTGAGAAAGAATCAGACAGCTCTCGAATTTGCGCTGGTATCGAAACCGAAGCCAATTCTTCGCGCGGAACAGGAGCCGCCGACTCGGCAAGCAAAGGCTTGGCGATGGTCTTCTCAGTCGGTACAACCGAGCCCTGACTCGACCTGACCAATGTCTGCTGGACATCTGTTCCTTTTGCACCTTTTATCAAGCCCTCAACAGAATTGTCCATTGAGCTTACATAATCAGAGATGGACTCTGAGCGCCGTTGTGGCGTAAGAGAATCAGCACTATTTTCATCGGGCTGAACATTTTCGACGGGGGCTCTCAATAAGTTCGGATCCTCCAACGATCTGGCGATATCGACAGGCCGAACATTTGACCCGCGAGAACTTGAGGATGTTGTTTCGGTCGTGGGATCGGAGGTTGCGACCCTAATTGAATCGGCAATTCGGTCCCCTTCGGTGCTCCCCAACTGACGATCTAACGATCGCGCGTAATCGGTGATACTTGGAATCCGCGACTCTCCGCCTTTTCCACCGGTTTGATCAATGTTGCCTTCTGGATTGGCCGTTGGCAGTGGTGCGTTTGGCAAAGACGCAATCTTTTGTTGAGACGAAGGTCCTGCTGGCAACTTCTGTTCGCCGCTTTGGGAAGCCTTGTTTCTCTCTGCAGACATAATCAAACTCTCTGCAGTGATGCGGCCCTTGGTGATCGATTCGGGAACGCGCGGGCTCCGTATTCTGTCGATGGATACGATCTCGGGTTTGCCGGCAGAATCTGCGGGCGGTTGTGGATTGGCCTTCGCCGTTTTTGCCGCATCGCCGGATCCTGCGAACGGCGAAAGTGCCGGTCGTCGCTGGACCACGAGATCATCTTCTGCGGCGGCTTGGGATTTTTTGGCTTTAGCACTTTCTTTTGCGGCACTGGACGGGTCTGCCGGATTGTTCTGCAATTTTTTTAGTTCTGCGATAACATCTTCGGAGCTTACGTTCGACCGCTCCTGCGAATGATCGAGAGAAGCAGCGTTCTTTGATTCAGCAGGGTTTGCAGCCCCAGCGTCGCTGAGAGGTTTATCTGCCGCAGTGTCTGATGGAGTTTGTTGGTTGCCTTTATTGGAAAAACCACTTTTGACTTTTTGTTTCACCTCAGCCATGTGCCGCGCGAGAGAATCCGAAAAACCCGAATCCACCGGTTCAGCGGTAGTTTCCACTGCGTTTTCAATTTCGTTAAGCTTGCTGCTTAAGGAACCTGTCGCCGGACGCTGCCGCATCGCCGTGACAGACTTCAACCGGCTTTCAGCATGCGTCTCTGTTGGCGCAACATTTGTATTGGGTTGAGACGGAGGGACGGGGGCCGCTTCGCGCGAACCAACAGCGACTCCTTCGGAAAAACTTGCATCGCTTGGTGGATACGATGAACGCGGATCGACAAAGGGCGGTGCAAGCAAAGCGACCAGTCCCAAACCGAACATCAAACCAATCGCGGCACCAACCAAACCGGCAGTAAAAGCACCTATTTGATCTGGACGCGAACTAACTTGTGGATCATCCACGCGGGTCAGCATCGCGACGTTGCCGGTCGAACTTGCATAAGACTGAACCTCAGCCAACTGACCTTGGACGTCGTTATAAACTTCGGTCTTCTTTTTCACTTCCTCTTCAAGGGTCGCATACGGCACGCGCTGTTCGGTTAGCGCTTCGAGCCTCGATTCCAGTTGGACGATTGAATCGCTGAGCCGCTGTTTTAATGAGTTCAAGGTTTCAATTTGTGAATCAAGTCCCTTGACCGTCGTTCCGATTGAATCAAACAGCTGCTGTTTCTGCATTTTGACAGCCCGTTGCGAACGCCGGAGCTGTGGATGCAAAGAGGTATAACGTCCTTCATCGATGGCCAGTTGAGCCATCGCAGTGGACAGATTTGTCATTATCCCTTGCAGCGCTGGCTGAAGTTGCAACAGTTCGTTTGATGTCACAAACTCTACACCACCATTGCGCTGGGCTTGCTGGAGTAACTCGCGCTGTTTGATCGCCGATGCCAGTTGAGCTGCTGCTTGGCGTTGCTCAAGCCGAATTTGATTTATCTTCAAATCAAATCCGCCGCCGCCTTGGGGATCGTTCAATCCGCGAATCGTTGTGATCTCGGCACCGAAACTTTTTTCTAAGTCTTGTAAACGCTGAGAAGAATCGTTGAGCGACTTCAATGCGTTTTGGCCGGCTTGCTCAAGTTCACTTCGCATGCTACCCAGTCGCAGCAAACGGACTTCGCTTAGTTTCGAATCAATTTCATCAAGCAACAGATTCACGAATTTGCGTGAACGTTCGGCGTCTACCGTTTTCACGCTCAAAACAACGGCTTCGGTTTTTCCAAATTCGGCACCATTGGGTGCTGAAAGCGTAATGTTGCCCTGCACGTCTTCGATGGTTTCGGCAGACGGGTAATTGGTGCTGAAAGAAAATGAACTGGCCGGGCCAAGTTGTTCAAGAACGGCTTTCACCACCTGTGGCTTGCGGGCGATTTCGAGGATCGTCTCTTGGGCAGACATTAATGACTCTTCGGATTCGAAACGACTGGGCTTGTACGCGTCGCCAAGCAGATCATCGCGCAGAATCAGCGACTGCCTGGCGGTGTAGGTTTTGGTCGCCAAGAGCTTGTTGTAGACCCCGGACAGGACCAACCCCAGAATCATCGGCGCTAACCAGACCCACAAATATTTCCGTAGGCAAAGGTAAATGTGTTCTAGCAAATTGTTGGAACGCATCGAGAAACTCGTAGACTTGTTTGTGGGAATTTTGATCGCTTAAATCTCAGGAATTTGTGAGCAGTATGCAATCTTGCACACGCGCTGAGCTCCCCTGTTCTTCCAAAGCCAATGGGAGGAAAGGTCCTGCATACTCTTTTTTCTATCGGTCACTTGGAGTTTTCAGGTTAGCGATTTGCTAACGTCTGGACATATGAAGCGATTTCGTAGGCATCGGGACGAATTAAAAGAAGCGGCTTAACTAAAAAAATCAGCCTCACCATCGCATTGCTCGTAAGTTAACACATTTGTCAAAATTGCTAGCAGCACGTGATTCGGAATTTTAAGCCCCTCGCCAATCCCAAGGTGCGGTTCCGAAACCACCTGCTATCGCGCGATTGGTGGACCTGGCTTATGCGAGGCTATTGCCTTTTCAACGTTTGGCTTTTGAACGGCAGCCGGGTAAATCGCGATAAAGTGCAGGGCCGGTTCCCACCGGCCGCGCCTCCTTTACCCCAAAAGGCCGGTAGGAACCGGCCCTACGGTCAATGTCGATTCACGGGTCAATGTCGATTCACGGGTCAATCTCGATGGCGACATCGTCCAGTAGAATTTCAGACGATACACCGCTGACCGATAGCAAAATGTGTAGCTCGTTGAATGGCAGCAAGCAGGAGGACACCGGGATCTCGATGTCTGATTGGGCGGCCAAGTTGCCAATCGTTGTCCCATTGAGCCGCAGCTGAGCCGGCACCGTCAAGCAAGAGACCGTCAACCAAACTTCTCGTGCTGCGGTCATGCCCGCCGAGCAATTAAATTTTCGCAGCATCCCAACTGTCCCAATAAAGTCATCGGGAATTTGGTCGTCCCAACGAAAGGGAATCGTTGTCTTAAAAGCCCGGTCATCATCGCAGGGACTGTCTGGATCCAGACAAGTTTTACCCCACCAAGGCCCCCTCAATCGGATACGATGACGATTTGGCATTTATGATACTCGCGTTAATAAGAGCAATTTTCGGGTGAGCGATTTTTTTGGATCGCAAATTTTGTTGACGGTTTACAAAATGTTATAATGAAAACGCTCGTTTCGCGCATCGCTTGGGCCAAATAAATTTGGCAAGTTGATTGCGTTGAAAGCAGTCTTTGACAATCGTATTTGCCTTCCCAGCCATTTGAACGTGACAAACATACTAATCGCTGATGACAACCCTGTTGACCGAGCGCTGCTTGAAGGAATTTTGAAAAACCAAGCCCCGTCATCATGGCACGTCCAAGCCGTCGCATCCGCGCAAGAAGCCATCGACAGAATTCAACTTGGGGTCGATTCAGGTTCGGTAGAAAACCCCGCGTCGCGACCGGCAATTCTGGTAACGGATTTGCAAATGCCGGGAATCGACGGGCTCCAGCTGATCGCCGAGGTCAAAAACATTGATCCCGAACTTCCGATTTTATTGATCACCAACAACGACAATGTGGACATTGCCATTTCCGCGTTGCGGGCAGGGGCGACCAGTTTCTCGCCCAAGAGTTCTATCGCGACCGACTTAGTCACGACCATCCAGCAGGTCCTCGAAGTTGCTCAACGGATGCGGTATACGCACAGCCAAAGTTTCTGTGCGGTGCCTGATCACCGAGCCTTCGTGTTGGAGAATGAATCTTCTTTGATCGGTCCCACGATCGAGAATCTGCAAAGTGGACTGCCCAGCTGGAGCCATACCGATCGTTTACAGATTGGCATGGCGATCGAGGAAGCCCTTACCAATGCAATGCACCACGGCAACCTGGAGGTCTGCTCAAAATTGAGAGAGGGTGACACCGACAGCGCGTACTATCAAGAGATCGCTCAGCGGAAACAGCAATCCAAGTTTCGCGCGCGGAAGGTGCGCGTTGAGGCGGAATTTTCGGACGAACACATTTGCATTCAGATCTCAGACGAAGGCACCGGTTTTGACCCCGCGTCGGTCCCCGATCCGCGCTGCAACGAGAACCTCCATCGTGTTTCAGGGCGCGGGCTGCTGCTGATCCGATCCTTTATGGATCAAGTGGCTCATAATGCCATTGGAAACCAGATTACGATGACCAAGATGCGGAACCCAATCTGATTCGGCGGATCTGGCTTTCGCTAATACAGCGCATCCCCGTCACAGCGCATCCCCGTCCAATCTTGCTTCGCAAATCCGGCAGTCAACGGGCCAACATCATCAACCAAGACGTCAAAAAGACGCTGGCAGCCGCCGCGATAGCTGAAAAGGCTGTTGCCCAGCCCCCCCAACCCGCAAATCAAGCATTTCCCGTCTTCTCCCGTATTTTCCCCGTCGGTATTGAAAAGTCAGCTGTGTGAGATCCTGACCGTCGATGTTAAACTACGTCGATGGCTAAACGGCTGACACAGCTAAACGGCTGACACAGCCAACTTTCGAACCACCATTCGGCGATGCCCGGAACAATTGCATTTCAGGGCGAATCAGAAATGAAGAAAAAAGCACTCATCACGGGCATCACTGGCCAAGACGGATCGTACTTGGCGGAACTGCTGCTTGAAAAAGACTATGAAGTGCACGGGGTCGTTCGCCGCAGCAGCACCTTCAACACCGACCGCATCGACCAAATCTACCAAGACCCCCACGACCCCGATGCATCTCTGTTTTTGCATTACGGCGATCTAACCGATGGCCAAAACCTGACCAACCTGGTGTTGGACGTTGCGCCTGATGAGATCTACAACCTTGGCGCTCAAAGCCACGTGCGCGTCTCTTTCGATGCTCCGGCCTACACCGTTCAAACGACGGGCATTGGAGCATTGAACGTTCTTGAAGCGGCCCGCCAATTGAACAAAAACCACCCCGTGCGTGTTTACCAAGCTTCATCTTCGGAAATGTTTGGCGATGTTCTGGAGACACCTCAAACCGAAACGACGCCGTTCCAGCCGCAGTCGCCGTATGCTTGTGCGAAGGTCTACGCATTTCATCAAACGGTGAATTACCGTAAGGCCTACGGTTTATTCGCGTGCAATGGAATTCTGTTCAACCATGAATCACCGCGCCGGGGAGAAACGTTCGTCACGCGCAAGATCACCCGCGCCGCCACACGGATCAAGCTAGGCCTGCAGGAAAAGCTGTTCCTGGGCAATCTGGACACCCAACGCGACTGGGGATTTGCCAAAGATTACGTTGAAGGCATGTGGCGGATGTTGAATCACGACATCCCTGATGACTACGTTTTGGCCACCGGCGAAGCCCGCACCATTGGCCAGTTTCTGGATTACACGTTCGAGTCTCTGGATCTTGATTGGCACGATTACGTCGAAATTGACCCGCGCTACTTCCGTCCAACGGAAGTGAAAGTGTTGCGGGGCGATTATTCCAAAGCCAAGCGCGTCTTGGGTTGGGAACCGACGACAAGCTGTCAAGAACTGGCGGCGCTGATGGTCGAACATGATTTAGAGCTGGCCCGAAACGAAGCGACGAAAAATTCGCTCAGTTAGAAACTCATTCATTTACAAAGTCACCCGTTGGCCCCAATTTTAATTGGAACGCACAAACTCAAAACACAAACCCCACCCTCCCTACTGCTCCCCGTAAGTAGAACCGGAATTTGGATTATCCAAATCCCTCATCATTTGATTTCACACCTTGTTACTTAGTTGAGCAGAACCAAAATGTCAGAATCTTCCTTAAAAATTTGTTGTATTGGCGCTGGATATGTAGGCGGACCCACGATGGCGATGATCGCCAAACAGTGTCCCGACATTGAGGTCAACGTTGTTGACATCAATGAATCGCGAATTGCCGCGTGGAACAGTGATTCGCTGCCCATTTACGAACCGGGACTGGATGAGGTCGTACGCGAAGCTCGCGGCCGAAACCTCTTTTTCACGACCGACGTCTCCGAAAAAATCAAAACGTCGGACATGATTTTCATCTCCGTCAACACACCCACAAAGACTTTTGGAATTGGATCCGGTCGGGCTGCGAACCTGGAGTTCGTGGAGAAATGTGCTCGCGAGATTGCCTTGCATGCCGAAGGCCATAAGATCGTTATCGAAAAATCAACGCTGCCGGTGCGAACGGCCGAAGCGGTGAAACGCATTTTGAATTCGGCATCGAACGGCAGCGCTTCGTTTGACGTTTTGTCCAACCCGGAGTTTTTGGCCGAAGGTACGGCGGTGACGGATCTGCTGAATCCGGATCGTGTGCTGATCGGTGGCGAATCGCAAGAGGCGATTGAGAAACTGGCGAATGTGTATGGTCGCTGGGTACGTCCCGACAGCATCATCCGAACGAATCTGTGGAGCAGTGAACTTTCCAAGCTTACCGCCAACGCGTTTTTGGCGCAGCGTGTTTCTTCGATCAACGCGATCAGCGCACTTTGCGAAGCGACCGGTGCTGACGTTGACGAAGTCGCCAACGCGATTGGAACCGACTCGAGAATCGGCCCCAAGTTTTTGAAGTCATCGGTTGGTTTTGGCGGTAGCTGTTTCCAGAAAGACATTCTCAATTTGGTTTATCTTTGCGAGCACTTCGGTTTGCCAGAAGTGGCCGCGTACTGGGAACAGGTCGTGCTGATGAACGACTACCAGAAACGCCGATTCTCAACTTCGATTGTCAAAACGATGTTCAACACCGTGTCGGACAAAAAGATTGCGATTTGGGGTTTTGCGTTTAAAAAGGACACCAACGATACCCGTGAATCGGCCGCGATCTACGTCTGCCGCGATTTGCTTGAAGAGCGTGCACGATTGACGATTTATGACCCCAAAGTCGGGCTGGATCAGATCAAGCAGGAACTGATTTATCTGATGTCCGCCGAATTCGGGACGCTTTCTGAGAAGCATCGCAAGCTGATTGACGATAATGTCGAAGTCGCCAATAGCGCCGAAGCGGCCGCGTCGGGTGCTCACGCGATCGCCGTTTTGACCGAATGGGATGAATTTAAAGAGGTCGATTTTGATGCCGTTTATCGTTCCATGAAAAAACCGGCGTTTCTCTTTGACGGTCGAAACTTGATGGATCGTGAGAAACTGAGCAAAATCGGGTTCGAAGTCTACGCGACCGGAAAATCCTAATCGCGTAACCCAAGAAAGGCTTCGCTGGCCTGAGCCAGTCTGTTAAAGTAATAGATACGAAAAACCTTTCCAAACCACGAACTTAGCCAGAAATGGCTTGGGTGAAAAGAAAATGTCCACTGCCACACCTGAAGTAAAAACGTCTCGCAATTCAGACAAGTACGTCAGCAATTGGAAGCTGATTGCACTGCCGTATGCAGTTGCAATTTTGGTACAGTTGCCGATGCTGCTGCTTTACTTCCGCAATTTGGCGATTGATAAACCACACTACCAAACGGCTCCGATCGCCTTTCTTGCGACGCTTGTGATTGCGTATTATCGCTGGCCCAAAGAAGCGAAAATGCCTTTCCACCGCAGCGTCCTTAGCGATCTGTTGCTGATACTGGGAGTTCTTTTCGCCCTGATGTGTGTCTTGTTCGCTTGGCCCTCGGCGGCAGCAGGCAGCATCATGTTGCTGATCGCCAGTTTGCTGGCTCGCACCGTTGACAAAGAAACGCTCAAAAGTCTTTGGCCAGCGTCGCTGCCGATGTTCGTTTTCCTGACATTGCCGGCGGGTATGGACATTCAACTGATTACTTGGCTTCAACGTGTCAGTGCCTTTTGGACCAGTCGGTTATTGGATCTTTACGGGTTGGGGCATTTTATGAACGGCACCGTAATCCAAGTGCCCGGCAGAGAGCCCTACGGCATCGAAGCGGCCTGCAGTGGTGTGCAAAGTTTTTTCACATTGATGTTCATCGCAGTATTGTTCATCGTTGTTTTTCGCCGTCCATTTTTCCGTGGTCTGTTCCTTGTAATTTCGGCCATTTTCTGGGCGTTGTTCATGAACACCATTCGTATCTTCTTGATTCCCGTTTTGGATCAGTTTGACATCGACGTGGCTCATGGTTTCCCTCACGCGGTGCTGGGATGGGGAACGCTTGCTGTCGGAGTATTGCTGCTTCTGAGCACTGACCAGTTCCTGACGTTTATGTTTGGCCCGGTCGATCCGGAGGTTGGAAAATCGGGTCCTTTTGGAAAGTTGATCACCAAAGCCTGGAATGGATTGGTCTCTGGTGAAGAGCAGGACGGAGAGAGCAAAAAACGTAAAAAGAAGGTCAGAAAACCGATTACTAATGCCGGAAAGATTGTGATTTGGTCGCTGTGTGGGATCTTGGCACTTGCAGGGCTTTGGAGTTCGTTTGATGTTGCCAAGAGCTTCGCAACCGCACCGTCTTACATTCGATTCTTTGATTCCGATGTCATCCGTTCGTTCGAAGAAAACGACCTCCCTCAAGAACTTGACCAATGGACCGCCATTGAAGATGGCCACGCGATCGACATTCGCGAACGCGGAAGCGACCTTGGAAGACGCTCTGACAAGTGGGAGTACAAAGGCAGTGAATTTGCCACGACAATATCCATGGATCAGCCTTTTCCAGGCTGGCACGAACTAACGACCTGTTACCGAAACGCGGGTTGGGAATTGATTAACCGTACGCGCATGGACTCCACCAACCCTGGTGTTGACGCCGCCGCCAGCGAGCAGTGGCCTTACGTCGTCGCCGAATTCAAAAGAGAAACAGGCGAACGAGGATTCCTTGTGTTTGCGATGTTCAACTCCGTCGGCGAACCGGTCAACCCACCGGCGACCTGGAATCGCATGGTCCACTTTATTAGTGGC
>CAKZVF010000200.1 GCA_937921995.1 uncultured Pirellulaceae bacterium | reverse complement strand
CATTTTGATCCCTCGTACCCGCGGCGCGCTGAAGACTGCGGGCCCGTGGTTGATGGCGATGATTTCCATCGGCATCTTTGTTCCGCATGTTATTTGGATGGTAGACAATGATTTCATCACCATCCAATATGTGCTCAATCGTAGCGACGACGCCGCCGTGCACTCCGTTGCAGGAAACGTTCTCAAACACTTCACCTCCCCGATTAGTTTTCTGCTGTCGCAAATGGGCGCGGTGCTGCCGGTGTTATTACTGGTGTGGCCCTTGGTAAAAGGGTGGAAACTCAATCGGAGCCAGGACGCTTCGGCTCACGCTTCGTTGGCCACGAACTTCGATCGGAAATATCTTGCGATCGTCGTTTTAGGTCCGGTGTTAGTCTACGTCGCTGTTTCAGCGGTTTGGGGAGCGTCCATTCGCAGCATGTGGGGCGGACCTTTGTTCAGCTTTCTGGGTTTGTTTGTGGTGGCGACGTTTTTCGTTCAGGAACATGAGGATAAGATTCGCTCGGTCATCCGGTCTTCGTTGATCGTTGGAGGCTTGATGGCGTTGGCGCTGTTTGTGCGCAACGGGTTTGGCCCCGCGGTACGTGGCGAACTTTCGAAAGTTCACTTTCCCGGCGCCGACGTTGCAAACGTGGTCAATCAGCGCTGGCAGCAACTGCACGGCGACCGACTGAAGATCGTTGGCGGGCAAATGTTCGTGGCCGGATGCGTCGGTGTTTACTCCGACAACCACGTTGATGTGTTCGGAGGTTTGGCGGCTGAGGAGAACCCGTGGGTCAGTGATCAACAGATGGCCCAACATGGCGGCATGATTGTTTGGGACAAAGACGAAATTGGCGAAACGCCTCCAAAAGATTGGTTGACGCGCTATCCCACGGCCGAATTGATGGAGCCCATCGTTCGCAAAACTCGGGCCTTAACCGGAGATGTGAATGCCGAGGTCGGCGTCATCATCGTGCATCCGGCGGGCAAGTCGAAATCGACCGAGGTGTGGGCTTCTAACCCCGCTTCCTCGAAAAATAAGCATCGTTGAAATTCCGATAGTCAGCCAGCGGAATTGAAATCGGAACAAACGCCCTCCGCCAGAAAAGATGTTTCAACCACAGAGCGCACTGTGATCACAGAGACACTGACCGGCTGAACTCTGTGTGTTCTGTGGTTAAATCCGTTTGTGCTGCAGGCCGCGCCCCGTTTGTTACCTGACAACACCGGTATTCCTTTTCTTAACTCACACCCGCAGTGAATGCCGATCGGCCTGTTGGGCGCGAGATCCATGACGAAGTCTTCCCGTCGCAACGATTGGACCGATTGAGCAGACGCGCACGCCAGCCAAATTGCAGATTTCTACTCAGATCCGACCGAAGTGCTAATGGTGGGGTAAATTTTCAAGAATCCCCAAAGTATTTTTTCCGGCGCAATGGTGCGCCGAAATTAAGTCTCCCCATTTCGTTCCCGTCGTCTCCCGCTGGTGGCTCAATGACGAATCTGAAAATGAAAAAAATTATCACGCTGCTATTTGTTGTCTTGGCCATTTCCTCGTCACAAAACACGTTTGCTCAATCCGAGGACTACGCGATCGACGGATTCATCGAACCGTTCCGCAAGATTGAACTCTCCAGTGATGAAACGGGCGCGATCGCAAAAATGTTGGTCGAAGAAGGAACGCTGGTTCAACAAGGCGACGTCATCGCAAAATTGGACTCGCGGGTTCAAGAAATCCAATTGGAGATTGCCAGTAAAGTTGCCAAATCAACAAGCCAACGACGGTCCGCGGCCAACACGCTGAAGAAACGTCGCGCAATCTCAGAACGATTGGAACAACTAAACCACCAAGGCCACGCCAGTTCCAGCGAAATCATTCGCGCTGACCTGGAAATGTCCATCGCCGAAGCAAATTACTTCAATTCAGTCGAAGAATCAGCCGTACGCGAAATCGAAATGCGGCGAGCCCAAGTGCAACTGGAACGACGTACGATTCGCGCTCCGTTCACTGGATTCATCGCAAAGATTGCTCGCCGCGAAGGCGAATTTCTTTCACCGCTACACCCCGAAGTGTGCACTCTGATTCAGGTCGATAAATTACTGGCTTCGTTTAATGTAGATTCCAACGAAGCAACTAGTTTTCATGTTGGCGAAAGCTTTGACCTTCGATTACGTGATGGTTCAACGGTTCAAGCGAAGGTGCATAGCGTCGGCGTTGAAATCAACCCACAAAGCGGAACGGTTGAGATCAAATTTGTGATCAACAACGAAGACTACAAAATTCGCAGTGGCGAAAGTTGCTCGCTGAACGTTTAAACGGCCTGTCGTCATACCTGCCGACCGCTGAAGCGTTTTGATCTGGCCGCCCCGCACCGGATCGTAAAAAAATTGAACAACGATAAGGATAGCGTTCCCCTCAATCACCATGTCGCAGCTCCCCCCAACACCGCCGACAGATGCAAACGCCGGTAGTCGGGTGCCGACCGTTTCAATCCGCCCAGACGGGGACCGCGGCGCAGATACCGCAGCGCTATTGGATATCCAATCGCAGCCGCTGATTCGAAACTTCTCCAACGCCGTCGACAGCGCCCTGTCCGCCCAAACACTTTTTAAGGCGATTTTTGAAATCATCGACGCCGAAACAGATTGTCTTGCGATGTGGCGAGTTGAAGTCGATACAGAAGGCGCGGCGATTAAGAGTTCGAGCGTCTCCGATGAAAATGCAAATGCGGTTTGGCTATCGGTGGAAGCTGAAATTACCTCGGTGGTTCGCAAGGCAAGAGAATTCGATCAAATCTGCAGCGCCGTCGTCTTGCCCGATCAAAAATACGTCCTGGTCGCCGCTCCGCTTGACAACCAAGCCTCAGAGTCCGGTGAAATCCTGGCGGCTTGTTTTCTGGCCAATGATCAGACGCCACTGCGCCTTCAATGGCTGCTGGGGATCGCGTCTCAATCGGTCAGCCGCTGGGCACAGCGCCGCCAAACGGAGATCGCTCAATCACAATCGCAAACGCTGACCGATGCGATCGGACTACTTGATTCCATCGGCGATTCCAACAATTCGACCGAGGCGGCGATCGCGATCGTCAATCATCTACGGCGATTGTTAAAGGCAAATCAAGTCGCGATGGCTGAGGTGGACACGCGGGGCAATCCGATGTTGTTGGCCGTTTCGGATGTTGAGAAAGTCGACGCCGGCGCTGCCAATAATAAGTTACTGCTTTCGGCGATCGCTCAATCGGTGGCCACCGGTGCAACGATCACTTACCCCAACAAAGACGCGGCTCAGAAAGCCGCTCATATTTTGCCGCTGGAGAACTGGTGCGTTGCGTCCGGCGCAGCGGCGGCGATCACCCTGCCGATGGCGCTGAAGGGTGGTTCGGTTGTTGGAGCGCTATTGGTGACGCTAAGCGAAGTAGGCCAAGCCGACCGACAGCAGGCTTATGTTGAAAAGATGACCGGATTGGTTGCCAAACAGTTCGACGTGACCAATCGCGCCAATCATTCGACGGCTCAACGCTTGAAGTCGAAGTTGATAAAAGGGAAAACGACGTCCCGAAAAGTCTTGGCTGGCGTGCTTTTGTGCGCCGGGCTGATGGCGGTACCGATGCCATACCGCGTGAAATGCGAATGCCAGATTCAACCGACCCAACGCAGGTTTGTGGCGGCACCCTACGACGGCATCTTGGAGAAATCTCTGGTAGAAGTTGGTGAAGTGGTCACCCAAGGCCAAGTCATCGCGCGGCTTGAGGGGCGGCAACTGAGGATTGAGCTGGCCGGAGTCGAAGCCGAATTTGAGGGCGCCCGACGGCGACGCGATTCTTCGTTGGCGGTGCGCGAGATCGCGCAAAGCCAAATTGCGAAAAGCGAAATGAATCGCCTGGCTGCCCGAACCCAAATGCTGAACAACCGGATCAAGGATCTTGAGGTACGGTCACCGATTGATGGTGTGATTGTTTCTGGGGACATGGATAAAGTTCAGGGAGCACCGCTGGAGATGGGCCAGAACCTCTTCGAGGTCGCTCCGCTGGAAACCATGGTTGCGGAAATCGGAATCCCCGAAGCTGAAATTCATTACACGAAAAACGATGATCCCGTCACGCTGAAAATCAACTCGTTCCCCTTCGAAAAATGGTCGGGCAAAGTTCAGCAGATTCATCCAAGCGCTGAAATAATTGGGGGCGATACCGTCTTTGTGGCCGAAGTGGAGATCGACAACGCCTCGGGTGAACTCCGTCCGGGGATGGAAGGCACTGCGAAAATCGCTACGGGATGGTCACCACTAGGCTGGAACCTGTTCCACGGTGCTTGGGAATCGCTGCGTTATTGGACGATCTGGTAATGAGCATATCGCCTACAAACGATCCCCAGATTCAATTAGCCGCCGGCGCGCCTGATCCAAACGCGCAATGGCTGCAGGCGCGATTGAAATTGCGCGCCGAACTGAAATTTGATACCCGTACCGAAGACGGAAACACGTTTGTTGTTGTCGAAGATCCCGTCCGTTCCAAGTTCTTCCAAATCGGCATCGCCGAATTCGAGTTTATCGCTTCGCTGGATGGTCAATGCACTACCGCAGAGGTACTGACGCAGTTGCACGCCAACGGCCACGACACGATTGGGCAATCCCAAGCCATCGCGATCAGTCAGTGGCTGGTTCAATCTAATCTAATCATATCCGAGACCACCGGATCGACGGACCGGCTCAAGACGCAGCTCCAATCACTGAACAATCAAACTTTGATCAGCAAGATCAATCCGATCTCATTCAAGGTGAACTTGTTCAATCCGAACCCCTTGTTGTCGGCCGCTCAGCCGTATTTCGACTGGATGTTCTCGAAATGGTTTTTCGTGGTTTGGTTGATCGGTCTGGTGTGGGCGGGGCAGGTTGTGCTGACCCAGTGGACGAAATTAGCAACCGCATCACAGGGGATTCTGTCAGGGAACAGTTGGATCACGTTGCTGGTGTTCTGGTTGGTGCTGAAAGTCGTGCACGAATTCGCTCACGGGATCGCTTGCAAGCGTTATGGGGGCGAGGTGCCTGAAGCGGGAGTATTATTTCTGTTGTTCACGCCGATGGCGTTTGTGAACGTGACGTCGATGTGGCGATTTCCCAGTAGATGGCAACGCATTATCGTTGCGGCGGCCGGAATGTATGTGGAACTGTTCGTGTCGTTTGTCACGCTGATCGTTTGGGCCAACACGGAAGGGTTGACTGCCGACTGCGCTTACAATGTGTTCCTCATGGCCAGCGTTACGACGATCCTGTTTAATGCGAATCCGTTAATGCGTTTTGATGGCTATTTCATTTTGTCCGACCTGTTGAAGGTTCCCAATCTCTACACCAAAGGCACGGGGTGGTTCGGTGACCGCGCGAAGCACCTGTTTTTAGGAACGGAGAAGACACCGAATCTTTACGCGCCCCAGGAAAGCAAAGTCGTGAAGACATACGGATCGCTGGCTTTCTTCTGGAAAATTTCGATCAGCGTGGGTCTGATCATTGCAGCCAGCGTGATGTTCAATGGTGCGGGATTGATTTTAGGCGCGATCGGCGTCGCGCTGTGGTTCGGTTTGCCGTTGATGAAACAATACAAGATGCACTTCAGCAATGAAGCGCGAAAACCCATCAATCGCCGCCGGGCTATTGTCAGTTGCCTTGCCGCGGCGTTATTGGTCGGAGCCTTGTTCTGGGTTTTGAAAGCCCCAGCTACGAAATCAGCTCCCGCGGTCGTTCAATTCGCCGACGAAACGATTCTACGTTCTGCGGCGGACGGTTTTGTGGACGAAGTTTTGATAACCTCCGGCGACGCGGTCGCTAAAGGACAGCCGTTGCTGCGTTTGCGGAACGAGAACCTGACCTTGGAGGTGGATGCTTTGGTGGATGAGATCAAAGCGACCACAATTCAGCAACGAATTTATCGACAGCAAAAAGAATTGGCACTGGCCAAGGTCGAAGAAGAAAATTTGACGGGGCTTAAGAAGCAATTGGCCGAAAAACGGGAACAAGCAGCGGGGTTGGTGGTGCGCAGTCCACTGACGGGTTTCGTGTTCGCGCGAAACATTCAGCACATGCTGGGAAGCTTTGTCAATCAAGGCGACGAACTGATGACCGTGGCTCAGCGGAAGACCAAAGAGATCGTGGTGTCGGTGGACCAATTGGATTTGGAATCAATTCAGCTTGCTCAGGATAAACCGCTGCGGATTGCGTTGCCGGGAATCGGGTTGTTTGAATCAACGATCAGGCGCGTCGACCCCCGCGCGTCAAACCATCCAACGCACCCAAGCCTCTGTGCCGATGCGGGCGGGCCGTTGCCGATGAAGCCTGGCTCCAAGAGCGACAATGAAGCGGGGCCGGACATGCTGTTGCTGTCGCCTCGGTTCGACGTGCTGGTTTCGCTAGACGATGAAATTAGCAAGACCCTTCATTCGGGGCAGCGCGGTCGTGCGTTTTTCACGGCGCGGACCCAGTCACTGGGCAGCTATCTATTTTTGGCGGCCAGCGATTGGCTGAAGACGCAGATAGATCAAGCGATTTTGGTCGCGTCGTAGAACGGTTCATGATTCGCCGACACTCATGTGCCTGATCTCTTTTGGCGCTAGCCTAGTAGTGCTCACTTTACACACTGAAATTGGACAATCGTTTAACGACGAGCCGGCAGGCGACCGTGTTAGGTGGGGCGAAACGCCGACGCCTGCCGGCTAGTCGTTAAACTGACAGGGGAACAGTACCCTTTGGAAACTACTTCAGCGACACGTTGGACGTCGAATCGGCTTGGCGTGTCGAAGCATTGTCGCCGCTCATCTGCAGAATCGCGTCGACGTCTTGAGCGTTTTCGAGGCTAAGGAAATCTTGCTTGCCATCTTCAAGCGTTAGCAGCATGCCAAAAATCCGCCAACCTGATTTGCTCTTTCGAACCATCCAAGTCAGTTCATCTGTAATCGTTTTGCCGTCTTCGATTTCGGTGATCGTACAGGGCACGTGAGCCAACTGTTGTTTGTTGGTGACGTAGATAGCAGAACTAATCTTAACTTGGGCCTCAGCGCTGCCCATTGGTTGCAGGTAAAGCCCCGCTTTGGCCGTGGTCTCAAACGCAACCGAAGTTAACAAACGCTCCGCCTTCACACGGTCGCCCGAGTTCAAATACTTCATGAACAATTCGCAAACGGCTTCAGGACTGGCGTCGGCGTCCGGGAGTTTCGTTTCTTGCACCGCTGGAGAAACCTCGGTCTTGGTCGCAGAAACGGCAACCGAAGTGGTGACTTCTTGCGCGGTTGCGGCAGATTCCTCCGGCGCAGCGGTTTCAGTTTGGGGAGCTTCGGCAGGCGTCCAATCGCCGCATCCAACAGTCAAACAGGTAACTGCAACAGCGGCCAAGCAAAACAGCAAGTTGGAGCTGCGCGATTTGAAGGCGCAAAGAATATGGCTCAAAGATATTTGGGTACTCATCCCGATTCCATTCGCGATTTGGGGGTCGTCTCAACTCCGGGCCGCGAAAAGCGGCTGCAGGTGACGGAGTGCGTCTAGTAGTTTGCCTATTTTCGCAAACTCAGTCAACACGAGTTTTTGACGCCACTTTCCAGAGCAAGCGACGTCAGAATAGCACTACGGCGTAGACCACCGTCAGTAGACAAAATCACAATAGGGGGCTTGCTTAGAACTTCTACTTCTAGGGAGAAGACTAGTATTTTGCGAAGCCCCCTAAAGGATTCTTCTATCGTTTTTTTTGGTTCACAGCCCACCGATTTGCCACGGCACACTCTTGTGGACGGCCGGATTCGAAAGTCGTAGTTGACTCGTCACGGCAGGGATGTGATTCGAAATATGCATCTTCAGGCCAAAGCAATATGCGAAACGCAAGCTGCGAACCTGTAAAAATTTGTGGGCTGCATTTAGTCTAATAGCTCCGCGATTGGAAAAGAGTCCCACCCTAAAAAATCGGGCAAGGTGTCTAAGGCAATACTCAGGGGAACCAACGAAAACGCTGATAAAAACAAGACTTGAACGACACCAGAACGGGTGTTTCGATTTCTCTAATTCGAACCGTTACTACATCATACGAATGTGTGGATGGAAACATGTTAGACCGTGGGCCACTTTGTGTCATGATTGTTCTAAGAAAGAATGATTTGTAAAACTAACAAGCCGAACATTCCTAATCCGGAGATAGCCACCATGGCCCCCTTCCTTCAAGCTGCGATCGAAGAAGCCAAGCTTGGCTTGTCCGAGGGCGGAATCCCCATCGGTTCGGTCTTGGTGATCGACGATAAGATTGTCGGTCGAGGGCACAACCGACGCGTTCAGAACGAAAGCCCTATCTTACACGCAGAAATGGACTGCTTCGAAAATGCCGGACGGCTCTCCGCCAGCGACTACACGCGAGCGACGCTTTACTCGACGCTGTGCCCCTGCGACATGTGCAGCGGCACGGCACTTCTCTACAAGATCCCGCGCATCATCGTCGGTGAAAACAAAACCTTCCAAGGCCCCGAAGAATATGTCCGCAGTCGAGGCGTAGACCTGCAAGTGATCAACGACCCGGAGTGCATCGAAATGATGCAAAAGTTCATCCGTGAATCGCCCGCGTTGTGGAACGAAGATATTGGTGTTTGAACAAACGGAGAAACTCCCTCGGCGGTTCGAAATTGAAAACAATGTTGGGCCGTGCGGCACGAAACTGCCTCCGGTGGGACAGCCGGCGATTCCCCTTGAGCGTTTGCACGGTCTTTTGCCGAGCCTATTTTTTTGGTACCAATACCTATAAGCCATCGTCAATCGTGTTTCAGCGTCCGGGAAGCCTCTTGCGGGCGGTTTCATTTTTGGTAACCGTTCACGGTCATTGTCGCTCGATTCTCGCAATCGTAAGCGCGCCGATGTGAAATGCGTTCCAATTCTTCCCGCATTGCCCGAAATTAAACCAAACGTGCTACCCGCTATCAGCTTGGAAAGCTGAGCGACAATGAGTTGTTCGAGACAAGACGGTGAACGGGTACCAGATTTGTGCTTTGATCCGTGATTTGCGATCTATAATAATCCCTCGCGCTTTGCGGCATTTCCGCTAAATCATTACCTCCGTCGTTTTCTTAATCGTATTTTTACCACCCATTTCCGTCCCATGTCCAAAACCTCCATCCACTCGCAAAACAACGTCGACCTTGAGATTAAAGATGCGCTGGTCATCTTTAAAACGGTCTGGAGCGAATTAGAAGAAGAGGTCGGGCATGAGCACTTGCGATTTCCCAAGGAGCTGATTCTGCTGGGTGGTGCACCGGGTTCGGGTAAGGGCACCCACACGCGATTTATCATGAACGCGCGCGGGCTGACGTGCCCGCCGATCGTCGTCAGCGATTTGCTCAACACGCCCGAGGCCCAGAAGATCAAAGACAATGGCCAAATGGTCGGCGACACCGAAGTCGTCGCGATCCTGCTTCGAGAGCTGCTCAAACCAGAATATGCAGACGGTGCGCTGTTGGATGGCTTCCCGCGTACGCGTGTGCAGGTCGAATGTTTGAAGATGCTGGTCGACAAGATCGACAGTCTGCACGACCATTACGAAAACACACCGCTGGCGATCCATTTCCGCCGTCCTACCATTCATGCGATGGTGCTTTTCGTCGGTCAGCAAACCAGTATCGACCGCCAGCGGAAACGCGGATTGGAGATGGAACGTCACAATCAAGAAGTCGAAGAAACCGGCGTTGGCGTTCTCGAACCGGTTCGCTCGACAGATCTTAGCCCAGAAAAATCCGCACGGCGCTATCAAGTCTTCAAGGAGAAGACTTGGGATGCGTTGCAGTCGCTGAAGGAAATTTATCACTATCACTTCATCAACGCCGAAGGACCGGTAGCGGAGGTCGAAGCCAATATTCTCAACGAGCTTCAGTATCAAAGTTCGTTGGAACTGGAACCATCTACGTTTGATTTGTTGGCTCCGATTCCGTTGGCCGAAGAGATCATCGTGCACGCGCGACAGGAATTGGTGCGCCGTTTAGATAGCTACCAGATCGAACATCGACCGATGTTCATTCGCGTCGTAGATACGATCCAAGAGAAATTCATGCCGATCATTACTCGGCATGCGTTGTCTGGACGCGCGGCGGTGAATTCCGAGGACCGTTTGTTTGATGAACCGTTGGCACTGTCGATGTTGATCGACATCTTTTCCGAACGTGGTTTCCACGCGGTGATCGATAAAACCATCAAAGAAATCCCCGAACGATTCGACTTGGAAACGGGGGCGATTGAATATTCACAAAAGGCGATTTATCGAATCCACATCCGCTTCAAGGGCTCGGAGATCCGCCGCGGTTAGACGCAATCGTTGGGGGCCGGTTTGTTTTGCGGCGGGCGAAAACCGATCAGCAACAACACAACCGCCGCGATCGAAATCGACATCGGGTAGAGAAACAGGCTGGAGAAATCAACCGAAACAACGCCGTCGGTCTGAGCGCTGTGTTGATTGAAAAGGTACGGAGCGATCAAGCGCGAGATGATCGGACCACCGCCGAGCATCATGAAATTGAAGATGCCGTGTGCACTGGCGCGGATTTCTTTGGGTAAAAATTCGTCGACGAAGATAAACACAGTCGCGAAAAAGAACGCGTAGAACATGCCATGCAAAGCGATCCCCACAATCACCATCGGTAGGCTCGGCATAAAGGCAAAAATCGCGAACCTTGCCACCTGCCCGCTGACACCCAGGATCAACGTCCACTTCCATCCAAGTTTCGCCAACACCGCACCGATCGCAAACATCGACGCGATCTCTGCCAGTTGACCGATGCTCATGATGGGCATGATCCACTGCGCGTCGACGCCGATACTGGCGATGAAGCTGCTGGCCCACATGAAGTACAGATCGTGCACCGATGAGTCCAACATCGTTACGATCCACAGCACGAAAATGAAGGGGATCGCGAGCGTCTTGATGGCTTGCCACCACGCCAATCCCTTGGCCCCGCGGTTGGCGGGCGTGTGGGGCAGAGTCAGACTGAACGCGGCGAACATAAATGACGCAATGGCCGCAACGACAAACGTATTGCGTACGGCCATGGGGTCATTGGACAGCAAAAAGAACGCCGGCCAACTGGCGGTCATCCATCCAAACGTTCCGCCCAGCCGAACGACGCCGTATTCTCGTTGAGGATCCCGCATCGCTGAAAACAAAACGGAGTTCGCGACCGAAAGCGTGGGCACAAATAGCAGCGCGTGAGCCCACATGCACAACGCGAACGCGATAAAACCGGTTGAAAGATACAGGCCCACCATCGCCAATCCGCTCAGGAAATGACTGGCGGCCAAGAACTTTTCGCCATCGAATCTCCGGTCGGCGAACTGGTTTCCAAAGAACACCGACAGTAGTGCCGAAACGGGAAACGAGATCAGGATCAGCGTTTGCTCAGTGCTGGAAAAAATTAGTCCCTGCGGACCAAGATAACCAAACAGCAGCGGCAGCCACGCACCCCAGATGAAGTACTGAAAAAACATCACCCACCACAGTTTTGCGGTGGGTGTTTTGTCTTCCGTTTGGATTTGAGGCACGTTTGATTGCGATCAGCACTAAAACAAAGTGCTTGGGCGACGATGGTAGCGTAAAAGGGACCATCACCGGCGATGGAGCATTAGAAAACGATACTCTATTCTATCGCTCAACCGTCGACCACCGGATCGCTGGGCTCGGCCGCGAAAAATATTACCGGCGGTAAGTAGGCCGATCGTATGATGCCCGTCGGGGACCATGATAAGCATTGCTGCCGCGAGCAGGATGGTATCCGCGATGGCTTCGGTAAACACTTCCGTGATGCTCAAACACAATCGTTGGCTGTGGACGAGCAACAACAACCGGCGATCGTTCAACGACGACGGCCGGTTCAACGACAACGGCTGGTTGCTGAGCGACAACGGTTGTCGGATTTGGTCCGCCAACGGAGGCTTGTTGCATTTCGTGGATGACCATTTCACTGACGCCGTTTTGATGCAACGTGATGACTTCGGAGACACCAATTTCCTGCTGTACGCCGCTGGCGTGGATCTGGTTGATGATCAACTGCTGGCTGACGCCGCTGTTGGACATGGCAATCGCGTCTTCAATAGAAACCGCTTTTTGTAACTGGACGGCCTGCTGCAATTGTTGCTGCTGTTGTGCTTGGGCGGCCTGTTGTTGGAGATAATATTGTTCTTGAGCGTTGCGATCCTTCGCTGTTCCCAAAACATGGCCTGCGATTGCACCGGCCACGCCACCGATGGTGACGCCTTCGGAAGTTTCATCATTTTGATGGCCGGCAATCCCGCCAATGATCGCGCCTGCGACTCCGCCGAGCACGGCATCGCGTTGCGAATTCGTTTGGGCTGACACGGTATTAATACTGAACAGAGTTGTTGTGACGCTTAATACGACTGCGACCATCGTTGAACGGACTTGCATAGTTCACCTTTGAAAATTCAAACACAAAGCAATTTTGTTGAGGCCGAGCCTGTGCTCTCGATGGCCACCGGTGCAGGAGAATATCGAAACCTGCCAGAGGCCGCATCGGCAATATTTCTTCTGCTGTCAGACGGCCGCGATGGAGCGAGTTGGGGAAGTTATTGCCGAGCCGTTTGGTTGCTAGCAGAAGTGGCGTTAAGTGATAGAATCAAGGCAACGCCTAAAGCACATTTGAAAATTTCTCAGGACGATCATGAAGCCTTTTGAACTCACCCTTGGAACCAACAACGCAAAAAAACGGAAGGAATTGGAACTGCTGCTGCAGCCGTATCCCGTCAACCTGCGCAGTCTCGCAGATATCGACAACTCGATCGAGGTCGACGAAACGGGGACTTCGTTTAAGGAGAACGCGATCCTTAAGGCGCGCGAACAAGCGGTGCATCTGGGATGCTGGGTGCTGGGCGAGGACAGTGGGTTGAGTGTGGAAGCTTTGGACGGAGCGCCGGGGATTTATTCGGCTCGATTCTCTGGCGACCAAGCGACAGACGAAACAAACAACGCATTGCTGCTGGAAAAACTGAAGGACGTTCCATCGGCGAAACGGACGGCGTGGTATACCTGCCACATGGCGCTGTCGGATCCTCAAGGCAAAATCCACATCAATTGCGAAGCCCATTGTCGTGGTGTCATTCTGAAAAAGGAATTTGGTGACGCCGGTTTTGGGTACGATCCGCTTTTCTTGATCCCTGAATATTCCATGACCTTCGGGCAGCTTGGGGATACGTTTAAATCCATGATCAGCCACCGGGCGCGGGCCAACCGGCAATTTGTGCCTCGGCTGTTGGATGTGATCAGAAGTCAATAACACGCTGCGCCGAGTTTTTGAAATAAGAGTCCTACGCGCGACGGTTTGTTGATCTATTTCACGCTCTGAGATTCACGGCGTAGGATGGGCACTTTTGCCCGTCCAAGGTTGGCGATTTCGTTTCGTTGTGACATGTTCCGCCTGAGCTGGCTTAACTGGCCAACTTTTTTCAAATTCGCTCTGTTTCGCTACAGAAAAAGACCTCGCAGATTGTTAACATATTGACAGTTGCCCCGCCTTCCTCTTTTTCAAAGGTCTTTCGATGCTCTTTAGCGCGCGATCTGCCAAGAAACGTTTCAGAAGAAAAGACGAATCACGCAAATCAAAACGGTTCAATAATCTGTGCTACGAAGTGCTTCAAAAGCGGCAACTGTTGGCAACGATTGTGGCAAACGCCGCGCTGTCGGGGACTCAAGATTGGACGGCTGCTTCGACGTGGATTGGTGGCGTCGTCCCGGGGGCCAATGACCGTGCGATCATTCCCCAAGATTTGACGGTCACGCTCAACGCGATCGACCACACCGTCAAAGAGCTGGTTGTTCATGGGACTTTAACGGTCGATGAACACGCCGGCGTCGATCGTTCGTTGACGGCGGACTGGATTCACGTCAACAGCGGCGGACTATTCCAAGTCGGTACGGCCAGCGATCGGTATGATGCCGCTGAATTCACCGTTACCCTGACCGGTGAAAATACGGGCGAAACATTTACAGTTGAAACGGCGACCGGAAGCCTATCCATCAGCGACAACAACTCGTTTCTCATGGCCGCCATGGGCGGGCAGTTACAGTTCTTTGGCAAAGAGAAACTGACCTACACCCGCCTGGCAGAAACCGCCAACGCCGGTGCGAACAACATTCGAGTTCACAATGCCGTGGACCGAAACTACGACGGGCAAATCAATTCGGAAGACGGAGCATTAAACTGGGAAGCCGGCGATCAAATTGTGGTTGCCAGTTCAACGAAGGACTATCAAGACGAAGACGTGCGTTTGGTCACCGGCGTTTTTGATTTAGGCGATGGGACTTCTCTGTTGACGCTGAATAGTCCTTTGTCGCATCGGCACAACGGTGAAGTTGAAACCTACAACAACGACACCCGTTCGTGGTCACTGGACTTACAAGCCGAAGTTGCCATTCTTAACCGCAACGTGAAAATTCAAGGTCTGGCATCGCACGACACCGATAGTGCTTTCGGTGATCGCGCCAATTTCAGCACGACGCCCGGCGATGGTGACGGGTTCGGCGGTCACACGATGATCATGGAAACGGCCGGAGACATCACGATCGACAGCGTTCAGTTCGATCGCATGGGCCAGACGGCGCGTTTGGGTCGCTATCCCATTCACTGGCACTTGGCCGGCGATCGCTTCCATGATGTGCTGATCAATTCCAGTATCACGAATTCGAACAACCGCGGGCTGACGATCCATGGCACCCACGGAGTGCGCATCGAAGGGGTTGTGCTTCACGACATTCATGGACATGGATTCTTCATGGAGGACGGTGTTGAGACCGACAACCAGTACATCGCCAACATTGCCTTTGGAGTCCATCAGGTTGGTCGGACCACACCTTCCAGTGGTCAGCCAGACCCCAATCCTAACGATCCCTTTGTCGTTGATACCCATGATCACGTCGGGCAAAACGTCGAACGATTCCTCAGTTCCGCCGCGTATTGGATTACCAATCCCGACAACATTTGGATCGGAAACATCTCGGCCGGATCCGAGGGAACCGGATTCTGGTTTATCTTGCCTGATAGCGCGATCGGAGAATCCGCCTCTGACCCACAGTACAGCAACGTCAGACCTGACCGAACCAACCTTCAACAGTTCGATCACAATTCGTCTCATTCTTCACCGGCGGGTTTGAACTTTGATCGCGGTTCGGATATCGAGGTCCCTGTCGGTGCGACTTTGAAGGACCGCTCCTTCGGTGATGCTTGGCTGCCCCCAAGCGAACCGCAGATCAATAATTACACCGCCTATCAACACGGCGTGGCGATCTACCATCGCGGCTTGGAAGCAAACTTTCACGAAAACCAGATCGCCGACAGCACCATCGGCACGTTCATCACTTTCACTCAGCGGCTGACGAATACACTTTTCGTGGGCCACAGTCGTACCAATGCTGATCCGAGCGGCGGAGCGACGGGGCATTCGTTGTATGACGGCGCCAACGCGCTTGACGGAAGTCATTTCGCTGGTTTCGCGGCGTCCAACGCACACATGTTCCGCATCCACGGCGCTATTCGGCGGGATACTTCTCATGTGTTGTCTAACACTTCCTTCGAAGATGATGGGTCCGCCAATCACGTCAGTATCGGGACGCGCTCCGGCGGATCAACACACAACGATCCGCTTCAACAGGCCGCCGGCGCGTTGTACGACTTGGACGGAACGCTGACCGGTCACGTCGGTGGCGGAGCCGGGTATTCCGTGGTTACCAACCATCCCTTTTTCTACGACAGCAACGATTTCCGTCCGGCCGGCTGGAACGCCGTTGTCTCGGATGAAGTCTCAGCCTATTTCCAAGTTGATCCCGTCAATCAAAACGCTGATTTTCGTTTGACAGCGCCCGATGGCGATCAAGCGACCACCGATGGAAAATTTGCAACGCATCTGAAAACCGACGACGGCGATTACATCGTTGATTTTCCAGAAGGCATCAATTTGGTGGCCGCCGGATTTGATATCAACTTCTTTATCATCCGAGGCCCGAATGCCGGTTCGACGGTGGTTCGATTTGATGGTGTCGCCGCGACCTTAAGGCCGCAAAATACGCCGCGCGCTGCAAGCCTGGCCGAACTTAGAAATGCAACAACGACAACCTATGGAACCTTTGGAGGTGATTTATATGTCAAGTTCTTCACCGCCAGCAGTAAGTCCGATGATCTGATCTTCGCGCCGGTGACCAATGCCGCGCCCGACGCGGTCGATGATACGGCGGCGACCAGCGCGGGCGTCGCGATTCAGATTCCCGTCTTGGACAATGATAGCGACCCGGATGACGATCCACTGCAGATCATCGGCTCCTCGATCGGCAGCAGCGTTGTCGTGGCGGACTACCAAGGCGACTATCAAACAGATAATTTCCCAACCGGCTGGCAATACTTGTACAACAGCAGCGGAGCTTTCGGGGATCCGTCCGTTTATTCTCCATTGACGTTTGAGGCATGGCGGTACCACCCCACTACCGGCAACCTCCCGTATCTGACTTCCGGTTCCGCTCATCCCGGTGACGGTACGGCTTCCGACCCCGCGGGTATCGAACGGCACGCGATTGCTGCTTGGACGGTGGAACAGGACGGAGTCTATTCGATCACCGATTCGGTCGTCAGCAATAGCAATCAATTCTCAAATGGTGTCAATGTAAAAGTGCATGTCACCGGCCGAAGCGTTTCGACGCTTGAGACGATCGGGTCTCAAGAACAAGGGAGTTTCGATACGCAGCTTGGCTTTCTCACCGCGGGACAAACGATTTACGTGGCTCTTGGTTCAGGCCTTAGCGCCGGTGGCGATTCCTCGAATCCGTTTGATTTTTCGATCACGCGTGAGAGTGGGGCCGCCAACGGAAGTGTGCAAATCAATCCTGATGGAACCATTACTTATACACCCGCCGTTGGAAGCTCCGGTTCCGATTCTTTCGTGTACACCGTGTCCGATGGAGTCGGCGGTACCGACACCGCAACGGTCAACGTAACGATTAACGAACCCACCAGCGGTAGCGTCGCGGGGCAATATCTGTTCTACAAAGACTCGGCGTTCGACACCGCTTCACCTCGGGATGCGATTGCGACCGACAAGAGCGCTGCGCTGCCGGGACAAGCCACGCATTTTGGGAATTACTCAAGCTACACGCGCGGGATCAACGGAATCATCGTTGATGTCCAAGGGTTCTCAGCGGCCCCATTCATCAGCGACTTTGAATTCCATGTAGGCAACGACAACGCGCCTGTTGACTGGCCCGAACTGACCGCGGCAACGGGAATCGAGTTTACCTCGGGAGCGGGTGCCGGCGGTTCTGATCAAATCGTTTTGACTTGGGCCGACAATGCGATTGAGAATCAGTGGCTGAGGGTCACCGTTAAAGCCACCGCAAATACGAATTTAGATAACGACCACGTATTCTATTTTGGCAACCAGATTGGCGATACCAACGGCGACAAAGATATCAACGACCGCGTGCGTGTTAATTCTTTCGACACCATTGCCACGATCTTGAACAGTGCTCCTTTAGCCACCACAACGATCGACGATGTCCATGACGTTGACCGCAGCCGCCGCGTGAACTCGGTTGATCTGGCGATGGTGCTTGTGAACCAGGAGATCTCGGGCCTGCAGATGTTCACGCCGTTAATCAATCCGCCAATCTCCCCGCCTCCGGTGCCCGTGATTGTTTCTGCTGCCGCGGCCGCCCCATCGCCTGAAGCTGATACGTTGGTTGTTCCGTCAACGACAGAAGAACGCGTGGTTGTTGCTCCAATTTTTGCGCCGGTTGTTGCGCCAAGTTTCGCGCCGGTTGTTGCTCCACCAACGAAACTTCCACTCGTATATGCATCCATGGCCGCAGAGTCTCAAACGTGCGTGTCGGAGCAAGACCTGACGTCCAAAAGTAACGTGAAATTCAAACCGGCAATCACGCGATCCGCCCTAGCAAACTTTGATCCTCAGTTGGACAGAAGCGACCCCGATTCGATCCTCCGAAGTGCCTCGAGGGAAGCAAATCGGTCCTTGCAGAAAGCCTTAGCCGACTTAAAAGTCACCATCGGCGGCCTCTCCGGATCGACTAAGGAAGCAGATCGGGATCAAAAAGACGATTGGTTTGCGACACTCGTTGAGGAATCCGAGGCGTTTGATTCGGACGAAAACGGTGACCGATTCAATACCTGGGAAGATCCGCACAGCGCTTAACTTTTACAATACTTCACAGCTGACGCTGCTCCAGAGCCGTTAAAGTCAACGTATCTTCGCCATCCCGCCCGCGACACCCACGTTCTGAAACCGCCAAGGTCCGGTCATTATTGCGCTCAAGGCCAAGTTCTGCGCTTCAAGTTGAGCATTGCGGTTGTAGTGCAATGCGCGGTTGTACCGATTGAAACGATAGTCCATCAACCCTATCTCAATCTTTGCGGCGTTAACGTCCGCGCTGCAGGAGACTTATCATGCCTGAGCAAAATCCTCAGAACGCAAAAGCTTTCGATCCCGCTTCCTTCTCAATGCCGGTTCAGCCAACGTTGAACTACAGCGTCATCGCCAACGACGTGCAGCCAGAACTTTCTAGCTACGTGCAAACGGTTTTCATTCGGCCTTCAGGAGCGATCACTCCCGGTGCGCGGTTGACGGATCAAGACTCGTCCGATCAAGCATCCATCGCAGTCGGTAACTCGCCGGCCAACGAACCCGCGTCGATAAACGAACCCACGCCGATAAACGAACGTGCGCAGCCTTCTGTTCCCCCGACGAACACTGGAGGCTCACCCTACCAACGCGCCTCAGTGCAGTTCAACTTGAGTGATCAAACGCTGGAATCATCAGCGACACTTACCCAACAGCCTTCACCGAACCCATCGTTCGCGCCGCCTGCAGATCAGTCGAATCTACCCTACGTCGCACGGACCGATGTGCCTGCAAAACAGCAAAACGATTCGCCGCCAACAGCCTTTGACGCGATACGCAGAACCGACCAGCAAACGACACCTCAAAATCCGGTCACTCAGAAATCTCAAGTTACGATTCCCCAAACGAAGTTAGTCGATCTGCGCCAGCAAACCGCATCGACTGAGGCAACTCATTCAGAGACAACTCGAACAGAAACACCTCCACGCGATCAAAATACTGTCGCTAAAAAACCCGATGGATTTCTCAAACGCGAAGCCTTCAGTAACAAGTTCCGCGTAACGCGTTCAACCGATCGAGACCTTCAGGAAACCGGCAGCGACAATAGTGGCGGCAGCAAAATCATCTACCTGAAATCCGCGCAACCCGTGGAGCACACCGCGAAATTAAAAGTTCCCCAACCGATGCAACCGACCGCCCCGCAACCGGTCGCTGAACTTACGGTTACGCCGGCGAAACCGACCAATGCCTTTATCGCCCCTTCCCAACGCGCTGAAACCCAGCCGGCGCAGCCCCAACCGAAAGAACCTCAGATCATCCAATGGCCGATGGTCGAATCTGCCCAAGACCAAATCCTCTTCCCAGCGCCGGTGGTGACGGTTTCTTCAACGCCCGTGGAAACTGAATTTGTTTCCGCTGCGCCATTCACGGAGACGGAGACGACCAGAATTGATTTTGCGGAAGTCAACGGGGAAGCGTCTCAAGAACCGGTACCAGACCAAGCGACCGAAACAACGTTCGACCCGTTCCAATCGACCGAATCTGCTCCCGACGCTTTCCAAGCGACCGAAACAACACCAGACCCTTTCGCAACGCCCGAAACACCATTCGACCCTTTCCAAACGACTGAGGCCCCGGCGGCGATCGCTCCAGATTCGCCCGTAGATTCTTCTCCCGATCAGCTATCTCCCTTTCAATCCCCGCCCGAACCAGCATCGCCTGTTAGTTCATCACCGTTTGAGTCATCGCCATTTGAGTCGACGCCGGAGCAATCATCACCGTTTGAATCTCCCCAGGAAGAATCATCCCCCTTCCAAGCATCGCCTTTTGAATCTGCGCCGGAGGAATCATCGCCGTTTCAATCAACTCCCGATGAATCATCCCCATTCCGTTCAACTCTCTTTCAATCGCCCCCTTCGCCATTGGAAAGCGCCAACGGCGCAGAGCTGAGCGACGGCCAGGTTAGCAGTCCCCCTGCCCCACCGATATCATTTGCAGATCCTGCGGAAGATTTTTCGGTGCCGGCCCCGCCGGTCTCTGCAGTCTCATGGGCGGGCAACAACCAAGAAGAGGTTGCCGAACGCGAAACAGAACAGCCAGAGAAAAACACGGTCATTGAGGCACCTACCCAGCGGTCCGATTTCAGCAACACTGCCTCCGATTCCACGCTGAACCCCAAAAGCAGTCCCTTCCACGTCATCGGCCATCGTCGGACCGATTCAGCGCAGGACTTGGCTCCGGTTGCCAATCAAGTTGATCGTTTTAACCGACTGGAAAACGCAGATTCGTCTCCAACCAGCACCGCTGCAAGGGCGAAGATCATTTTGCCCGATTTTAAACCTACGGCATCCCTTGAAAACGCGCAACAGCATTTCTCGGCGATGACGTTGCAGAGCGGGCATCGCGTTGAAGCCCGGAGTGAACAACAGTTCGATACGCCTTGGCTGAGCCCTTGGTGGATGTTGATCGGGTTGATTCCAATTCTGCTTTACGTCGGCACCATGAAGTTGTTCAAGGACGAAGACGAATACCACAGCCATAAAAACGAACTGTTCGGAAGCCATCTGAAATTCGGCAGCGATTTCGGCGAGATCGGGAGATCGAAGTCCGACGCCACTTACGGTCGACACGATGAAGTGCCTGTCGTGCGCGGACCTTCGGGAGAAGCCGTAAGATTAGATGCAAGTCCACACGATTCCGGCGATGCCGCCCGATCGCCAATTGATTTCGCGGAGTCGCTTGAGTTTGAGTTGCCTTCGTCGACAGAAGTCGCTCAAACGGTCTTCGAGCCAGAACTGCGAATCGATCAGTCGCCAAATTTCTCTCAATCGTCCTCCGCAGCGAAGCCCCAAAGAAAAACGGGCCGCAAAAAGAAGCACCGCAGCAAGCGCTAAACCATTCTGATGCGAAACGATGCAGGGTCTCAGCCATCGTGAGGTCGCAGCCACCGAAGTCCGCGCTGGACGCCGCAGGCGGGGAAGATAAAAATCTCACCCACGTACATGGATTTGGTTACTGATGGAACCAACCCCTGCCACTTTTGCCGCGATGACTTGGGCGACCTGCTTGAGATAAAAAGTTGGCGTTTCACCTTTGAGGACAATATCACTGCCCTCGGTTTCACAGTAAACCATTGCCAAGCTACGATAGCCCATCCGGTCATACGTTAGCTCGATCTTCTTCGCTAACTCAGAGTTGTTCGGTCGCTGTGTGGGGAACTCGAAACAATGGGCGGTAGTCTGCTGGCTGGAATCAATACTCATCTGTTCATTTCTCAATTTTATTGATAACGACTAATTCGGAAATCTGTGGAACTCAAACCACACCGATGATGATTTACAACTACCCTGAAGCAACCGACAGGCCAATCTACGAAAATTTCAATTTTACCGCTTGCAAATTAGCTTGACGGAAGTACTTCGATCGCTAATTTCCAAGCAAGGTAATTTTTGAAATCGTGCATGCGTTATGATGTAACTAATTAAACCCACTCGCCTCTGACTGTTTTTGTTACGCTCGTGTTCAATCATTAGGCATCGTGTGACTGATTGGTAACCAACGCTGCGGTCAGAACGAGCACTGCTGGATTCATTTTTATTACGCCAAGCTTTCCATATAAGTTGATTTGATTAAGTCGTTTTGAAATACCAACCCAACCTTCATATTGTTTTGCATCAACCGGAGATCCCGCCCAACACGGGGGCCATTGGCCGAACCTGCGTCGCGCTGCAGGCAAAACTCTGGCTGGTCAAGCCGCTTGGTTTTGAGGTCACCGAGAAAGCCGTCCGCAGAGCCGGGCTTGATTACTGGCAACACCTGGAGTGGCAAACGGTCGAGGACTTTGACGACCTACAGTCGAATCTACCGTCACAAAACTACTGGTTGTTTTCTCGATTCGCGACGCAAAACTATCTCGAAGCGCCCTATCAAAAAGGCGATGTGCTTGTCTTCGGCCGCGAAACCAAAGGGCTGCCCAAATCGATCGTCGATCGGTTCCCTAATCGGCTACTGAGAATCGAAACGCACCCCAACGTCAGGAGCCTCAACCTTTCCTCGGCGGTTGCGGTGGCGGGGTTCGAGGCGACGCGGCAAATTGGCAATCTTTGATACAAAGCACCGTCCAAATTCCTTGGATTCTGGATTTACCGCCAATCATCGCATTGAATCCGCCTATTTTTAGACCTATCTTATATTCCAAAGCCGCTAGATGATGTATTCGCGCTCAAGCGTTTGAGCCAAGTGTATCGGCGGTAAAAAGTCCACATTTCACTCAGTATTTCACAAAGTATTTCGACAGAGTCACCACGATGAGACGCACAGGATATCTTTTAGCAATCGCAGCCAGCATCTTCCTCTTTGATGGCTGCAGCGGTTCAAATCACGGAAGTCAAGAAGACGAAGCGCCTGTGGTTCAAGATTTGGAGATCAAATCAGATACCACCTCCTCGGAAACTTCTTCCGACGAGTAATCGGAAACGGTCTCCATTTTTCGGTGGTGGGCTTTTTTTTTAAAATCGTACCCAGCGAGCAAACTTGAAATGGCGATATCTCTGTTTGTCACACGCGGTAACGAAAAAGGTCAGATCTACCCGGTTGCCGGAGACGGCGTCGTCGTCGGACGCAGTTTGAAAAGTGGCGTTTGCCTAACTGATTTAGAGTCGTCACGTGAACATTGCAAAATCACAATCAGTAACAACTCCGCTCAACTGATCGACCTCGGCAGCTCCAACGGCACGTTTCTCAATGGCCAGCCCGTCACTTCCTCAGGCATCAAGGTGGGTGACCACATTACCGTTGGCCAAACCGTGTTTGTTGTCTTAGCCGAAAACGAAGTGGACTCACCACCTCCGGCCCCAACAGGCAGAGCGCCGCAAAGCTCAACTTTAACACCCCAATCGATCAAGGCCGTCAAAGATGATGAACGCTTCGTTGCGCAGTTGAAAAGCAACCTGCAATTTTTGTACGACGCTTCGTTGGCAACCGCCAAGCGCGAGATTGGTCCGATGATGGACGATCTGCTGAGGTTAACTTTTGAATGGGTTTCGGCCGATCGCGGATGCGTTCTTTTAAGAGATGGCCCTCGAAAACCGCTGCGGGTTCAATCGATGCAATATCGTGATCCCACCCAAGCAGAACAACAGTTCAAAATCAGCAGCTCCATTGCGCACCATGTCGACGATCACGATATTGGTGTCCTGTCATCGGACATTCGCAAATCTGCTCACTTGAAAAAATCAAAAAGCATCCTCGCCTCCGGTATCTCCGAAGTGCTTTGTGTTCCAATTCGCGGGCGCGGGTTTGGGTTGGGGCTGATCTACATCGACCGCTTGGCATCGTCGGGATCTTACGAAGACAGCTTCAACGAAGATCATCTTAAACTGATGCACGTCATCGCTCACCTGGCCGCGACCGCAATCGAAAACGACGAATACTACGGGGCTTTGCTGGAAAAAGAACGCATTCTGGCCGTTGGCGAAACGGCTGAAAAACTTTCGCACCGCATCAAGAATATTCTTCAGAGCATCAACGGTGGCACCCATCTGGTTGAAATGGGATTGGCTGAGGAATCGCTGGACAACATTCGGCGAGGCTGGGGAATTGTCAAACGGAACCAGGAGCGGATGTCGAGTTTGGTTCAAGACATGCTGCTGGTGAATCAAGATTATATCCCGGAGCGCAAAGATGCGAATATCAACCAGCTGATTTCGAATTTGGTCGACGACCATCAAGTCAAAGCGGAATCGCTGGGGATTTCGATCGAACTGAAGTGCAATCGAGACTACCCGATCGCCAATGTGGATTCCGTGGGCATCATCACGGCCGTGAGTTACGTTATCGGCGAAGCAGTAAAAAACAGTCGTGGCGTTGAAGGCGCGGTCGTCAACGTGGCGTTGGTCACCAGTGAGGACCTGGTCGAAGTCTTCATTCGTTCGGCCCAAGCGGACATCGAAGAGGAAAACCAAGCTTCGCACGTCAGCGAAATTTTTTCCGCCGCCAAAGAATTCTTTCCCGGGCTGGAACTATCGGCGGCACAGAAGATTCTTAGAGGCCATAACGGCGGTCTCGACATCCGCAATGAAGTCTCTCACGAAGACTATCGCATCTGGTTCCCGACCGCGGGAACAGACGGAGATCAAATGAATACCATCGTGACGTCTCCTGAAACAACCGCCTCATGGCGGCATAAGTAGACACCCTCTGCTCTACGTTTTCCGACGCCAAAGAACCATCTGCTGACTTACCCCTCCATGCGATCACGAAGGACTACCACGTTGCAGCGACAACAGCGTCTACAATAACCGAGTGCCGGGATTAGATTCTCCATTCCTAAACCGCTAAACTCCGGCACTTCGGTTCAATGTTTTGCTTGAGCTTCGGCGGGATCAAACGAGCTTCAAACTGGCAACTTCAAGGAACATCTTCACCTACTTCGGGTTCCAAAAACTGCCCCCGCGAAGTCAAACACTCATCTGTTATCCTGCGTGTTTTGAATTAGAGTTTAATTCCGATTTATTGGTTGTCCGGTCTGAGTATAACAGTTTGGTGAATGCGGTGAGCAGGCGTGTTACAGGGATGGGCGAATTTGAGCGTCTTCGTTTCCTGTGGATCAAGCGACACGGATTGCTGTATTTTCGGATAGGCGACGAGGCTGTGATGTCGATTGGTTGATTCGTGGGTAATCGAAGACGTCGCGATTATTCTCACTGGCAAAGTCGTTGGGTTTACAAGGGTGCATTCCACGATGTAGTTATCACCGTCCGCACGACCGATCGTTTGGGTAACGTGGGGGTGCCGCGATGTTGAAACAATCATTACCAGGACCGCTGCCAATCCAGTTGCCATGCAAAGCCAGAACGCTACTTGTTTCAGTTTTCGTATGCGTGGCCAGATAGCGAGCATCCATTTATTCGAGCAGAATTACAATTCAATTAACGCCAGATCGTTTTGGATGGGTTCGGTGGCAGCGTAACGCCGGCCTCTTCATCTTCGTCGCTCGAAGACACACGACGAGTCGATTGATTTACTTTCATTTGTTTTGCGTACCAACCGTTATTGATCGGAAGCTGCGCAACACCGCTTTTGCTCAGCGCCGCAACGCGCGGTGACCGCTGATCAGGATCCGCAAAACCACGCTCGTTCAACTGGTCCGCAACGGGCCTGGCCACGCGATTGGACGCCAACTGCTGATTGCCAGGGGTGGGACCGTCCTGACTTCCTTCACGTACCCAACGAATCCACTGGATCTGCAAATCGGAGAGGTCCTTGAAACCATAGTGCCGCGTCGTCGCCTGATCCCACGCGGCCAGCTCCATCCCCGGTCGTTCGCTGCTCATGCCGTCGGCGATGTAGTCCAAGAACTGCCTGCGTCCGCTTTGCTGGATCAAGAACCGAGCCAAACTATAGCCTTGGGCGTATAGCGGCAGGATGTCGTGCGGATAATTCTTCATCGTAAACATGCGATTGAAGGGAATGCCGCGCGAGGGGCTGGCGCTGAGAAAATTGATCAACATGCCATGATTCTTATTGCGTTCGCTTTCGTGTTCGACTGTCGTGCATGCGCCCTCGTCCGCCCAGCGCGGCAGCGGCCGACCAAAGTGCGTCGCGAAAATGGTATGCGTGATCTCGTGCGGCAGCACGGCGTCCAGCAAACGATCCGGAGGCCCAAAAATCTTCATCTCCCACCCCGTTGGTTCGCCGCGGTCGCTGCCCGGCGGCATCAAGAAAGCAAAACTTGTCTCTCCCCCGGCATGCATGTCGATGCTGACGCGAATCGGACAGCGTTCCTTCCAAGGATCAATTTCATAACCCAACCAAGAAACGGAAAGTTCCTTTCGATATCGTTCGGCCTCTTGAGCGATACGGTAGGCGTACTGAGGATCGTCAGCGAACACCGCAAAGTTCTGTGTCGTGACCGGTTGCTGAGCACTCGCATCGGTTGACGCAAGCAGAAGGGATGCCAAGTAAACGATGATCGCGGCAGCGAAACAGAAAAGCCGCTGGGTTGCTGACGGGCGGCACAATATCTGACGGCGTAATGGCCGGTGGCACAATAGCATCGTGAATCCTTCCGTGGATTTCAACTTGCGATGTTGATTTGATTCGAATGAGTTCGGTCGCTTCAGCCTTTAAACCTTAAGCCCGGAAACCGACCGCAGCTGCCAGTCATCCTAACCGGCGGTTGCTTGTTACGGTTGAGTTGGGTGCGGGTTCGATCTATTTCAAAAGAATCCGAAAAACGCCTCAACTGATAACGAGATGAGGTTATCCCATCGCGTCCTGCGCTCAAAGGTGGATCTGAAAAGTTCTTCAAAAGAACTTAAAGTGCCAGCGTTGAAAGCAATGTGCATGTAACGCGCGAGGACGCCACATTGCCCTTGCGATAGGCCCTTTATCTCTCTACTGTGCCGCGGAATAACCCGAGTTTCGCCGGAAAATCGCCGCCGAAATATCGGATTACTTTTCCAGCATCCGCCCGCGCATATCGGGGCGACCGATTGAAAAGGACTTGCGACAATGGTCGATTTTTTTAACGCATCTGCCACCCAACGAACACTAGTGCTGTCACTGGCGACTTGCTTGATCGCAGTTTCTTTTGCCGGCTGCCGATGCCGCCAACCTGGTGTGCCGCCGCAGTACACTCCGTACAATTCGGCTCCGCCATGCACCACGCCCGGATGCAATACGCAACCGTTCAATACGCAACCGTTCAATACGCAACCGTTCAACACGCAGCCATTCAATACCGCGCCGGCGTACAATCAAGTCCCGAATTACAACACGGCCCCAACCCTAAATAACGGTTTCGGCTTCAACAACGCAAATGGCCGGCTCAATGCTGGATCTCAATCCAGAATCCCAGCTCCGGCGACTTATTCGCTGAACATTCCCGGCGTCAACAACAACGCTAATAACAACATCAACGGAACGCGCGTCGGGCAACTCCCCAGCGGACTACTGAACACTCGTCAGAATGCTCCCACCCCCGCCAACCAACCCGCCAACTTCAATCAAACTCAAGGTTGGCGGCAATCCAATGGCAACGATCTCAACACTTCGTCGACCGGCCAACCCGGCAGCAGCAACCGCGTCGCGGACGCATCTTCGGCGACGTCCGTTTTAGAATCGTCCACCCGAATCAACAATTCCAGCGACGGACCGACCGCGCGGACGGCATCTCTAAACGGCGGAAGCGGTACGGGCGTTTCGTTCACGCGGTCCAACGACTACCAAACAACATCCATCGACGAACGGCGTGACAACACGCGCCTGCCCATCACCGACGCGACCAACGTGCGAGCGACCACGCCGTTTGCTCAGAATCAATCCGGCAGCGGTCAATACGTTCAGCCTTACTACCAGCCACGTCAACAGAACCAGCAACCCTTCGCCCCATCAACACCGACGACCTACCGAGGCGCCTTCGTACAACCCAACGCTCAGCCCGGCTACGTTAATTTCAATGGGCTGCCTCAGTCCTACCAAGGACGTTTTGCACAGCAGCAATCCCCCGCCGCTCAACCGCAGCGCCAAGTATTGGCTCAATCGACCGCGCGTTTTGACCCCTTCGAATCGACCGCATCTGCGGCGTCAAGCGATTGGCGTGATCGAGGGCGCCAGGCGTACTAAAGAACGTCGCAAGATTCGATACCAAGCTCTGATTTGCCCATGCCTTTGCTGACAAAACTTAGAAACATTGGCGGTGCAGCAGCGCTGACAAAATGGAAATCGGCCGTCCGGCGGATCACTCGCCAAAGCCCGGCGCTGAAAAACCTTTCCGATCAACAGCTGACCAAGAAAAGCCTCGCGCTGAAATTCGAAGCACGCTCTGGCACGCCGCTAGAGCACTTAATGATCGAAGCATACGCGCTGGTCCGCGAAGCTGCCAGGCGCGCGATTTCAATGGAACACTACGATGTGCAATTGCTTGGTGGCATCGCCATGTTTCACCGCAGCATCGCCGTCATGCAAACCGGCGAAGGCAAAACGCTCACCGCCACCTTGCCAATCTACCTCAACGCGCTCCGAGGCGAAGGCGCGCATCTGGCCACCGCCAATGATTATCTTGCCGCGCGCGATGCCGAATTGATGATGCCCGTCTACCAACGGTTGGGACTTTCGGTCGGCGTGATCACCAACGAAAGCAACCGGGCTCAGCGCTTTGACGCCTATCATTGCGACATCACTTACACGACCGCCAAAGAGATTGGGTTCGATTTTCTTCGAGACCGATTGATCCATCGCCAAATGGAGTTCGCCGGGATCAGCCAAATACCGGCCATGGTCCAATCAAAAACGGACTCCAACCTTCAAATCGTCCAGCGCGGTTTGAACTACATTCTGGTCGATGAAGCCGATAGCATTCTCATCGACGAAGCCCGGACACCTTTGATCGTCAGCAGTGTTCCTGACGAAGTCGCCCAAGCGGCGATCGAACTGTATAATTGGGCCGCGAAAGTTTCACCCGATTTCATGATCGACGAACATTTTTCGATCGACCCCGACAACAATCAAATCACCCTGACCGCTCCGGGACGCCGCCAAGTGCGTGTGCTGCCACAGCCAGCGTTGCTCAAGCAAACACCGGTCATGGATATCTACGATCAAGTCGAACAAGCGATCTACGTCAACCAAAACTATATCGCAGATCGGCATTACGTTGTCCGCGACGGCGAAGTGGTCATCGTTGACGAATTCACCGGCCGTTTGGCCGAGGGACGGAAGTGGCGGGCGGGTATCCATCAGGCAATCGAGGCCAGGGAAAGTCTCAAGGTCAGTGTTGAGACAGGAGAATCAGCGCGGATCACGTTGCAGGATCTTTTTCTCAAATACGATTCCCTATCAGGGATGACAGGTACCGCAGCAAAATCCGAACGCGAACTGGAAACCATTTATGACGTTGATGTCGTCAAGGTACCTACCAACCGCCCACCGCAGCGCGTTCAACTGGCGACGCGCGTTTTTGGTACCGACGAACAAAAATGGCAAGCGATCGCCGACGAAATAGAACGCCTCCATCAAACCGGTCGGCCGGTGTTGATTGGCACGCGCTCAATCGACAAATCTGAAGTCCTTTCCAAAATTCTCAAACGTAGAAACGTCGAACACGAAGTTCTCAACGCGCGCCATCTCCAGCGCGAGGCAGAAATCGTAGCGTCGGCCGGAGAACTCGGACGTGTCACCGTGGCAACCAATATGGCGGGCCGTGGTACAGATATCAAACTCTCCGAAGAAGCACGCAAGGCGGGTGGGCTGCATGTGATTTGCAGTGAACTGCATGAATCGGCGCGGATTGATCGGCAGCTGATCGGCCGCTGTGGCAGGCAAGGCGATCCGGGATCTTTCCGCCAGTATTTATCTTTGGAAGATGACATTCTTGATAACGGCATCGGTGAATCCGCAGCCCAAAAGCTGCGCGGGTATAACGCGGCTCCCACCAACGCGCTGAAGCGTTTTGCGCCTGTCTTCCACAAAGCGCAAGCCAACATTCAGCGCAACCATTTCAAGTCACGGAAAATGTTGCTGTATCACGAAAACCGACGCCAAGAGATGCAGCGCGAAATGGGCCAAGATCCGTATCTGGATACCGCAGGGTCGTAATTTCATCGCCCGACCGATGCGGCTTTATTTTGCTTGCGTCGGAAATGCACGACACTTTGCAAGCGCTCAGTCTCTTCAATCGAGTCAAAATTCCGACGTTACGAAGACGACGCATCAACGACGCTGATGGATGGATTGTAGGGCCGGTTCCTACGGACACGCCACGTGAGTTTGCCAAAAAAGCAAAAGATGTCGGTCCCAATTAAGGACACAATACGTGTCATTCCCTGTAGCATGATGTTCCCTGAGAAGAGCTTTGACTTGTAAACCTTGAGGGATTTGATGTCCTCCGGTCCACCGTTAAGGTTTTCAACCTTTTTTAGCACGAAAATCAGACTTATTTCGCCGACGACAGAATAAGGGCCGCGTTTAATCAAGCTTCGATCGCCCGCTCGCAGGAGCGGCGATTATCATAAGGCTCCCCTTTTTTTCCACAACATACATTCGATCCCCGACACAATATCATGCCCACCGTTTTGAAAATCGTCGCCTCCTTGGCCATGCTGCTGGTTTGTTCGGGCTCTGTCTACGGACAGATTACCGATCCTGCAATCGTCAATTGGTCGATCAACACGACAGGAACCACCGGCACAAGCATCGATCCAGAAACCGACGGCTTTGTTAGTGCAATTTTGGCTGACGTCGAAGCCGTACACTACGGACCCAACTTCGTGTTTGTCGAAGCGGCAGGTGTGCCTTCTTACAACGTTGGGCCTTTTCGCAATTCCACCTATGCCGCCGATCTCGATGCGACCTTCAAGATCCCCCGGAACCCGGTAGAAGATACTACCGGAAACAATGAAATCGCAGCCGGCACCGGACCGATTGGAGTTTTGGTCAACGGCGTTGTTATCTTCAGCTTTTCAGATGCGCGGTCTTACAACAATCAAGGTATCTGGAATCAGGATGCAAATGTTTTTGAGTTCTTGGGTTTTGATAACTCTTTAGGTCATCCCGTGGCGATTGGAGATGGTCAGCCAAACGAACTGCGGCCCGGAAGGTATCACCACCACCAAAATCCTATCGCATTGCGAGCCCAATTGGGTGACGACGGTTCGGCCCATTCTCCAATACTTGGATTCGCGTTTGACGGGTTTCCAATCTATGGGCCTTATGCGTTTGCTGATCCCAACGATGGTGGCAGTGATCTTGTCCAGATGAAGTCAAGCTATCAATTAAGGAACATTACTGATCGCACCACACTAGCAGATGGTACGGTGCTGCCCCAAGCGCTTTGGGGACCGTCGCTTCAAAATTTCGCACTGGGCGCTTATCGGGAAGACTTTTACTTCGACTCGGCCAGCGGCGATTTGGACCAGCACAATGGTCGGTTCGGCGTTACCCCGGAATACCCCGGTGGCACCTACGCTTACTTTGTCACGCTCAACGATGACGGCACGACAGCCTTCCCTCACATGATTGGCGACACGTACTTTGGAACAGTAACCGCGCAACGAAATGTTTCGATTCCACCGATGGCCACCGAATACATTCCCGTAATCCTGGGCGATGTCAATCAAGACGGCGCGGTGAGCTTTCTCGACATCAGTCCTTTCATTGGGTTGCTCTCTGCCAACGGTTTTCTCGAAGAAGCCGATGTCAACCAAGACGGTGCCGTTAACTTTCTCGACATCTCTCCGTTTATCGATCTTTTGTCGGGCGTCTAAGCCAGCGGTGCGAGTAACTCGCCGCACGCCATCGACAACGAAACCAGCGCACAAACAATTCTCAAACAACACCGTCGAACTCTAGCTTTGAATCACCATAGGACAAACACCCGCAATCTGCTTGCCGCGCCGTGCACGGTCGTGCTGATTGTTGCCCTAGTGGTTGCGTATGTCGGTCACGCCTTCGGTCACACCAGCGATGGTTTTTTGCCGCTGCAGTTCACTGGCTACCACGCTCCCTTTGGCACTGACGAAACTGAAACTTACACCGAAGTGTGTGCGTCCAATGGCTTCGCCTATTTGGGATCGTTAACCTCAGGGGTCGCGATCATCGACATCAGTGATCCAACCGCTCTGGCAACCACGGCAGTGTTTGGAGCTGACTTGGGCCAAGCTTTCGTAGACATTCAAGTCGTCGATAAGGTAGGGTACTTTTCTTCCGATGGAGAAGGAACTTATTTGGTCGACGTTGCCTCGCCAAGTAACCCAATCTTGCTCAGTCAAATTTCTTCGGCGGAAAATGGCCATGCGTCGGTGACCAACGCGTTGGTTTCTCAGGACCGAATTTTTCAAGTTTCAGAAAACTCATCGCAGATTTCCGTTTTTGACGTTTCCAATCCTTCGGCACCAAGTTTTATCATGCGAATCGAGACCAATGATTCGGTGGGACTTTATGATCTGTCGGCACAGGACGGTCGGCTGTACGTAGCAGGCTTGGGAGGTGTGACCGGCGAGGGAGCAGCTTACATCTATGACATCACGAATCTAAGCTCAGGTAGCGCCACGCTTTTAGGTCAAATCGCGACCGGGCCTAACACAGCATCGGTGGCAGCAAACATGGATCATTCGCAACTGATCGTTTCACGTCGGCAGGCCGGAGGGACGCTCGCAGCATGGGATATCTCCGATCCCGCCACGGCCCTCGAAATCGAAACCATCAACGCTTCGGACCTTGATGTTAACGCCTGGAGTGCCGGTGAAATTATTGTCCTAGATTCCACCGCCTATGTTGCGTGGCATCAAGCGGGCGTCCAGGTGATCGACCTCGATCTGCTCCAACAGTCCAGCACGATTTTTCGCATCGGCGCTTTTGGAACCTCGACCGCCAGTCCCTTGGATGGGTTCGTCGGGAACACCAGTGTCTTCCCGCTGGGCCACAACCAAGTCTTATTGTCGGACTCGCGTTGGGGGATTTATTTGGTTGACGCCACCAACGTCGTCCCATCGGACGAGAGTATCTTGGGGGATGTCAATCAAGATGGTGCCGTGAATTTTTTGGACATCAACCCCTTCATTGGCCTCCTATTATCGGGCGGTTTTTTGGAAGAAGCGGACCTTAATCAAGACGGATCGGTCAACTTTTTAGATATCAATCCATTTGTTGCCTTCCTGTCTGCCAGCTAGGGCCGATAGAAACAGTATCGCATAGGTTTCGACCAAGAGCACTTTACCGAAGATTATCTGCCGCAGATCTTAGGACTACCACAACATGCATCGTTTTATTCATCTTATTGTTTTCTTGATCGTCTTTTTGACCGGCAGTAGTACGTTCGCGCAAGGGGAACTTGTTTGGACTTTCGACATCAATGAACAGTCGGTCAAAAACAACGCGGCCGAACCGGACGGGTCGACGAACAGCCCGGGCATCGGTTTTGGAATCGTCACGCTAGATCAGGACACCCAAACCCTCTCCTACGATTTTTCTTGGACGGGTCTGGTGGGTGACTTAACGAAACTTCACATCCATGGGCCAGCTTCTTTCGATCAAAGCAATCCTCAGCACATCATCGAAATTTTCGGCCCTCCCGAAGTTCCGGCCGATTTAGCAACCACCTTCGGAAGCGTGTCCGATACTTTCGAGTTACAGACGCTGGAACAGGTTGGCTTCGACCCGATCGACCCCGACTTCATCATCGATACGCTGATCAACGGGCAGGCCTATCTGAACGTTCATACGACCGTTTTCGGGATGGGCGAAATCCGCGGCAACCTTGGGCAACCTCTTCCGCAATCGGTGCCCGAACCAAGCTCGATTTTGGTCTTATTGATCAGCGCGTCATGCTTAACGGCCCGCCGTCGCCGCAATGCATCAGCTTAAATTTTTACTTTGAACAGCTCAGATTGAATTTGGAATTCGGCGGAACAAAACGTGTTTCAATAGTAGCTCGATGCGCAACGTTCTGTTGATTTAGTAAACGATTTAAACTCAACGACTTAGGCTAGGGCACTCTTGCCGGTCCAAGATTCTCGATCTTTGCCAAGCGTGGCCAAGCGTGGCCAAGCGTGGCCAAGCGTGGCCAAGCGACGACTTAATCAATAGACTGTGGTGAATCAGGCTTGAAAAAGCGCAACTTCAAATGCGCAAACGGGGGGACGCCGAAAAGACCTCGCTTTAACAGCGTGTTGTGGAACGCGACGACGTGTTAGCGGTGTCCTTTGCGCTAAGGTCGGCAGCGTCTGGCTGAATCAGTCATCCGGGAAGCGGTCCGTGGAAGTAATAGCACAGCCCGTCCGGCGCCACGACAAAAAACACGGTGAACTTCTCGCCGTTGCGTTCGTCGACACGGGTATTCGCAATACTAACACCACTGGCTTCAAGCTGCTTCTTGATTCCATTGATGTCATTGACCCCAATTGCAGCGCCCTCTTGAGCCGCGTCACCGCCGTTGATAGCAAATCCAATTCGGACACCATCGCGTTCAAGTATAACGGCCGGATGTGGGGCGTCTCGGCGATCTATCTCGGTCATGCCGAAATGTTTGCAGTACCAATCTGACGCGGCATCTAGATCCGTGACGGGCAAAGCAAGAACGTCATCCTTGTAGGGTGACGCTGACTCAAACGACGGCTGGGACATTATCACCCCTGTTACTCTAGGAACCTGCGACACAAAACGCCAGGAGCTTACCACACCGCCGTGAACGAAGCGAACGATGCCTAAACTACGAATGATTCTACCAAGGCCAGCCCGCGTTGCCATACAAGGAAGGTGTGCCGATGGGCCTTAGCGTAAAAACCCTATTGTATGCCCCGGTGCGCTACCAGAACAATATGACATGGGTTGAGCGCCCGTGAGAATGATGTTGAGCCAAGAGTCGCGGCATGGAACGGTAACTGCGAGGCGGCAGCCGTTGTCGGGTGGCTGAACCATGACGGTCACCATTTCGGTCTCGGTCTGCGAACGTGTGGCGAGTGCCCAGCGGAATTCAACGTCGTCAATCGTAATTGGTTTCGAGTTGCGTTTTGACAGCGCGATATCGACTAGGGGCAAACAACGGAAGGTTTTTACGACACCGACGCAACCGAAGCGAAGGTGGGATTGATTTAGATTTCATTGTATAATGGAGGCGAGGTCAGCACCACGTCGAAGGTGTGCCCGAGGGCCTCTGCGTAAAAACCATGTTGTGCGACCGTCAAGCTTCGATGTACTCGGCTACGGACGACGGTTCAGGAATTTCGACACCATCCTCACGCATCCCTTCAAGGTGCATTCGGATTGCCTCTCGCATTCGTTCTTCAACTTCCGCTTGCGATGATCCGGTCG
>CAKZVF010000199.1 GCA_937921995.1 uncultured Pirellulaceae bacterium | reverse complement strand
ATGGCGAAAGATTTGGCGATCAACCCCAACACGGTCGCGCGCGCCTACCGGGACTTGCAATCGCAGGGCGTTTTGGAGGTCGTACGCGGGTCGGGAATGCTGGTCACGACGTCGGCGCGTTCGAAATGCAAAGCCATCCGCAGCAACGTTTTAAAGCTACAAATGTCGGCGATCGTTGATGAGGCGCGAAGAAGTCAACTGTCCGACGACGAGATTCGTCAGCTACTTGAGAATAAACTGAAAAAGAAAAGGTAAGTCATGGAATGCGTGATCGATGTTTCCAACGTCAGTAAGAAGTTTCGCCGCACGGTAGCGCTGGATGAAGTCTCGTTCCAAGTTCCTCGTGGCGTGGTGTTCGCGCTGCTGGGCGAAAACGGAGCCGGCAAGACAACACTGATTCGCACGATGCTGGGGCTTGAGAAACAAGACGCAGGCGCGTTGAAGATACTGGGGATGGACCCAGTGAAAAACAGTTTGGCGATTCGGCGATGCATCGGCTACGTATCGGATAACCCCGCGCTCTATCGCTGGATGACGGTGAAGCAGATTGCTCATTTTACCGCTAGTTTTTACCACGCGGGGTTTTTGCAGACGTTCCATAAATTAGCCTCCAATTTCGATCTAGAGCTTGATCAAAGAATAAAAAATCTGAGCAAGGGCGGACAAGCAAAGGTTGCGCTGGCGTTGTCGATGGCTCATCAACCCGAGCTATTGATCCTGGACGAACCGACGTCGGGATTGGATGCGATCGTCCGGCGGCATTTCTTAGAGTCAATGATCGACGTGGCGGCGGAGGGCCGCACGGTTTTGCTGTCCAGTCACCAAATCAGCGAAGTCGAACGGGTGGCGGATTGGGTCGGTGTGATTCGCAAAGGCAAATTGGTCGCGTGTGATGAACTGGCCAGTTTGAAGGCTCGTTTTGAGCGCTGGATCGTGACGATGAAATCAGACAATTTGGATTTTGACAGTTCCATCATCGGTAACCTTGTCAGCCACGAGAGCCAAGGCCGAAAGCGGCAGCAGCTGATGCTGTTCGACGTGAAGGCCGGATTGATCGACTACATCCGCAGCCAGAGTGAAGTATCGGACGTGGAAGTGCAATCGGCATCTTTGGAAGAGATTTTTGTCTCGTTGATGCGGTTTGAGGTTCCGCGACCTTCGACGAAATTGGTTTCGCCTGATGATGCAAGGAACATTCGAACGCCAGCGGTGGATTTAGCAACGGAGCTGCACAATGAATAGTGCATCCATCAACGATGTTCGTTTAGAAAAACCTTCATCAGCGACTTGGGCGTTATGCCGCAAGCAGTGGTATGAGTTGCTGACGCCGTTTGCTGTGATGTCGCTTGTGAGTCTAGTCCTGATGACGACATTTGGGTTCTTGAGTTTCGATGAAGGCGACTACTACGGGGTCATAGCAAGCCTGCCAGTCACGATAAGTATTTGTTTCATTTTCGTTTGCTGTTTTATTTCGTTTGTCTCGGAGCGCGAGAACCGGACAAGTTCTTTTTTGATGAATCTGCCGCTGAGCAGCGTTCATGTCGGTGCGGTGAAGGTGCTGATGATCGTTGTCACGGGAGCATTGTTTTGCTTGGTCCAGGCCGTAATGGCAGGCGTCGGTGCGTGGGTGAAGTTTCGAACTGAGGTGGTGCCAGAAACGCTGCTCGAAGAACTCTTTAACCGGTTTTCCGAATCAGGGCCTGTAATTGCTATATTGGCAGGATGGGCGGTCGCTGTGCTTGTTATCAGTTTAGTCTCATGCTGTTTCTGTTCGCGATCTTGGACGTCGGTTTTAACGGCTGCGGTTTTGAGCTGCTATTCAATTCTTGCTATCGCGAATTTGGGCGTCTACTTTTATGACTACGCCGATTCTCGAGTGCTTGATTGGGAAATCGGGTTTCTTGCCGCACCGCTTGCCGTTTTGGTGATTGGAGCGATCTGGTTTCCATTGCGGTGGCTGCGAAAACAACCAAGCGGTTTTGCCCGCCGTGCGACGGCTGCTGTTGAAGGGATGAGTTCCGGTTTGGCCGGAACAGCTGTTGTGACAGCACCATCGGGCCAGAGCGATTGGACGTTGTTCGGGCTTCCACGTGGCGGTCGATTTGGAGCTCTTCTCTGGCAGTCCTTTGGTCAGCAGAAACTTACATTCCTTTTCTGCTCGTTCTTTCTGATCGTTTTCTTGTGCTCTTGTCTCGGATTCTTGGCGAATTTCGACGGGGGTTTTTGGGGCGGTGTATTGCCATCTCTATTGCCTGCCTTGGGCTTGACTGGATTGGGGGCCGGATGGCTAACGTTGCATCATGATAAAAAGGACAACAACTTCGAGTTTTTTCAACAGCAGCGCGAGCATGGAATCGCTTTACTGATCGCGCGTATCATTCCGCCGATGCTCCTTTTGTTACTGCTGACAGGCTTCGCGTTTTTCTACAAATCGGAGATGGCTTGGCGGTTTAACTCCATTGCGTCGGATTATAAATATGATGGTCCTCCAGCGGTGGAGCTGGTCTTAGGCTGCGTAACAGGTTTTTGTGCAGCTCTACTTTGTTCGATGGTTTTCCGATCGCAGGTCTACGCACTTGGCGCTGCCCTTGTAATTGCACTTGTCGGGGGAGTGACGATAACCGAAAGCTGGGTCTCAGGAACGATTGATACATTTATTTGGTTGAGATGGCTGACGGCGTTGCCGTTTATCTGGTTGATCAGCAGCATCGCCTACGGGCCAAGGTGGTTGTCTCAGCGCCGCAGTTGGCCTTGGGCGATATACCTTTCGATTATTCTGCTGGCCGCATTCTCACTGCCAATCTTTGCGCTGGGATGCTGGCTCCTTGAAATAGAGATTAGACCATAGTTGTCTTTCGGTCCCCGAAAGAACACTCAAGCGCTATTGCGCTCCACAGCGCGCGAGGTGCACTTTCGGAGACCGAAAGGCTACTTTGGGTACCTGCGGTACAGATATTGGTTGGCGTTTAGATTTGCCTTTTCGCCATTTTCTGCGATGTACTTTCGCAGATAGTCATACTGGTCGGGGCTGCCGACGAGATGGTCAAAAGGTTCCTGTTGCCAGAATTTTCCTTGGTTAGCCAAAATGCGATTAATTTCCCGCGCGGAAAAAGAAAGCCACGAATCACATTGCTTAACAAGCATTTCTTCACTCGCGAACGCACAAAGTGAATGTACATGGTTGGGCATCACAATAAAATCGCCCATTGTGTAACGTTGGCCGTCAAAATGAAGCAGCGCATCAGAAACAATGGTTGCAATCGCGCTGCGGGCTAGAACGCATGAGCCCTGGCAGGTGTCCAGATAAGCTTCCCGGTGCCTGTTGAAATTCTTCCTGAATTCCAACTGAAGTTTCGAGTCCAGCATTGGAACGACTTCCGTCCAATGTTTTGCTGAACTGATCCTTTTCCTACGCAGCCAGTCGTGCTTCTCGCGCTCCCAACGCTCCAGCACTCCTTTGGGAATTGAATCCGTGGTGCGAAAGGTGATAAACACCACCGCACCGGCCTGTGACCAGTGCGGTCGACAATGTTCGTGGATCAGGAAATCAGCCTTGGGGTCAAAACACTCGCCAAGCATTCAATTTCCTTTATCGTTAAATTCTATAGTTGTCCTTGATCATTGTTGTCTTTCGGTCCCCGAAAGAACACTCAAGCGCTATTGCGCTCCATAGCGCGCGAGGTGCACTTTCGGAGACCGAAAGGCTACATTGCCGGGCTATCTCATTGAGCCTTAAGTTCAGCTTCCAAATCTTGGAGGAAATCAGATACCTCGCCCAACAAGACTTCTGGCCCGTACATGACCAGGACGCCGCCGATGATGTCTATTGTGGCCGTGTCTTTCCAGATGTCCGGCTGTACGACGTTAGTGATCGTTCGTTGCAATAAGGTTTCTGCGCTCTGCAGAGAATCCTCGTTGGATTCTTGCTGCTCTGAATTGAGCCGCCCATACTTTTGGTTGATCAGATTTAGCAACGAACTGACATTGACCATTTTTTGAGAGAGATTCTCAAGATCGGTAACGTTGGCTAACGAAATGATCCTGACAACACCATTGTTGACAACGTAAGTCGCGTTGAAATCTCTAAGCATCAGGCGAAGGGCGTTTGATAAACTAATGCCTCGTAGTTGTACGTTAACCAATTCTTCCTCAGTAAGCGAATCGTCCAAGGCAGATTGATCTAACACTATGTTGAGGCCATATGCGTCTTCAAGTTCACGCTTCACGTCGATGAAAGGCACTTCTATGTATTCGAGATTGCAAACCTTGCTCAGGGCCGATTCGATTTCACGCGCCCTGCGCGTAGAGTAACTGTAACCCGTGGGAGCCGTTTGTGCAGGCGTGCTGGCTTTCTTGGGGATGGCAGCGTTTGGTGTGGTCTTCGCAGCGGGCTTTAATTGATGTAAACCACCAGATTTTTTGGATTTATTACCGTCGAAAGGATTGCCAGAGTCGTTGGCTTGCTGTTCTTGGGCTATCGCTGTGTCCAGCACGCGAAAACAAGTATTGGTTGGCCATAATGCCAATGCTGCGACGATCGCCAAGAACAATCCAAAAGTACCCCAAGTTATGATTCTCATCGCCCACCCCCTTCGTTGGTAACGTTGTTTTAGAACACAGTGGTTGAACTGACGTTCTCAATCGCGAAAAGTTCCACAGAAATTTGGGAGTTTTTAACAGTGCTTGGTCCATGGTTGTCTTTCGGTCCCCGAAAGAACACTCAAGCGCTATTGCGCTCCACAGCGCGCGAGGTGTACTTTCGGAGACCGAAAGGCTACATTGCGCTACAAATACCGCAGACCATCCTCGGTCATCGCTAGCGGAATATCGACGTGGATTTGATCGATCTGCTGCATGGTTTCGTTATCAAGAACCAGATCGGCGGCGGCGAGATTGTCGGCCAGCTGATCAAATTGACTAACGCCGATAATCGTCGAGGCCACGAAATCGTGCTGCTTACTCCAAGCAACCGCCAGCGTCGTGACGCTGATCGAAAGCCGGTCGGCAATCTCGGTCAAACGCTTGGCGGTCTCCAGCGTACGGTCGTTGACAAACCGTTTGGCCATTCGCTGTTGTCGCTCATTTCCGTTTGCCAAATAGTTCGTGAATCGCCAAGCATCGGAATAGCCGTCGTCGTCCGTATTGTATTTTCCCGATAGTACGCCCCCGCCCAGTGGCGAATAAGGCAACAGGCTGACGTTCTCTTTGCGGCAGACCTGAGCCAGTTCGCTTTCACAGCGCCGATTGATCAAAGAGAAATTGTTCTGGATCGTGTCATAGCGCACCAAGCCGTAATCTTCGGAGGCTTGAATGCTCTTCATCACGCCCCAGCATGTTTCGTTGCTACAACCAACAACACGCACTTTGCCTTCGTCCACCAGTTCGGTCAGCGCAGCCATGGTATCCTGATAGCGCATCCCATGATCTGGCCAGTGCGTTTGATAGAGATCAATGTAGTCCGTTTGCAACCGCGTCAACGACTGTTCGACCGCCAATCGAATCTGATGTCGATCCAGCGTCGTCATGCCATCACGCACAGGCGGTGTGAACCAGCCGTGCCCGGCCCCTGTGATTTTCGTCGCGATGATGACGGCGTGGCGAGGTTTTGTTTTTAGCCACCGTCCGACGATCTCTTCGGTGATGCCGACGGTTTCTGCGTTGGGCGGCACGGGATAAATTTCGGCAGCGTCCAAGAAGTTGATGCCGTTTTCATAGGCATGATCCATAATCCGAAACGACTCGGCCTCATCCGCCTGAGCCCCGAAGGTCATCGTGCCCAGACAGATCTCTGAAACTACTAATCCGCTTTTGCCCAATCGTCGACGCTGCATTTGAAATCTCGTGGCTATCTATGTGTTAAACCGTTTACTACGATTCGACGATAGCCAAAAATTCAACCGCTGCAAAGGGTGCCGGGTCAGTTTGCCAGTTTCGCGATTTGCCGCGGTGAGAGCCATTTCTGCGGCGGATCCTTGGAAAAGCCCCGCGCGTTGAGCTTGGTCCACTGCATCGGGGTCAGCTTTAAGCTTTCCAAGATCTTATTAGAAGCGATTTGTTTTTTCTGATCGCTTTGCGGAGCCCGACGATAGCCGTCTTGGAAGTTGAACAGAGCGACATTCTTCAGCCGCGTTTGTTTCGCGATTTGCTGTCGCTCTTGTTGGGTCGGCAAGTAAACCGCGTGGGCACAATCGAACTCTTCCGCGGCGCGAACTAAATCAAGCAGTTTGATTTTCTTGTCGTCATACCTAACGACGACGACTTCTTTGCCGTCGTAGAAACCGGCTTCGGTGGCAATGACGCCATCCAACGAACCGAGTTTGGCCTCTCCCGTCCAAAAACAGTACATCGCAAACACGGCCAGAGAAGTGTCGGGGTTGCTTTCAGGGATCATGACGTTGGTGAGGAAGGCTGGCACTTTTTGCCCCGACGTTTTGATCGCCTCTGCCAGTCGTGTCGCGGTGGCGTGCCGGCTCCAGACCTTGTCTTTACGGGGGATGATGTCGTTGAGCTGAGGATCCAAGAAACGCATTACTTGAAAGTTCCATGCTGGTTCGTTGAATTGATTTAGTACTTTTTTATCTTCGCCGCCGGCGTTGTTGTACACGGCAAGCGGGACAAAGTTCTCTTCGAGCGCTTCCACGATCAAGGGCTGGGTCAACACCTGCTGACCATATTTCTTGCACCCTTGTCAGCCAGGGACTTCCTGGAACAGAATCGCGATCGGTTTGTTTTGCTTTTTTGAATTTGAAACGGCCGTGTCCAAATCACGCAACCAACGAACGTCGCCAAGTTCAATGGGTTGGTCGGTTCGGTTTGGCACAGGATCCGTTATTTCCTGCGGGGCGGGTTTGGCATACAGGTGAGCGGCCAATAAAATCGCCAATGTAAAAATCGTTACCGAAAACGTCACTAAGAAAAAAGCCGCTTTGGCAACAGTGGGTTCACCGGAGACTTCAGCGATGGCATCTGGCGTACGTTTCATTATGGTTCCGTATTACTTTTAACTGGATAGATGATCACGGTAATGGCGACAGTTGTTGGACGCCAAACCAGAATCAGCGCTTTCGAACATTATTGAGAAATTGTTGGCGTTTGTTTGATAAGATACTAAAATTTACGCATCACCCAGTCTTATTCACCCTTTCGTTCATCCACTCAATCAATAGCGGGATCCCAATGCAAGACGACGATTTAGTAGCCGTTGGTCAATTCGACAACGATATTGAGGCTCAGCAGGCCATCAATCTGCTGGCCGAACACGGGATCGTGGCGCAGATGAATGATGATGGCGGCGCTTTTGATCTGGGCATCGGCGAACTACCGGCGGTCGAGATCATCGTGGTAAGTTCAAATTTTGAAAAGGCGCAAGCCCTGTTGGCGGACCTAGAAGTGGTGCAAGGTGAGACCTGTCCGGCGTGGACGTGCAAATGCGGCGAAGAAGTCGACGAAGGGTTCTTCGCCTGTTGGTCATGCGGCGCGGAGTACAGCGCGGAGTGAATTTTTCGTCTGGTCGGAGCGATCTGTCAAATTACCGAGCTACAGTGCGAGCCCGTCGTTGGACCTGGAAATAATTCTATCTTGGTGTTGTTAGAGCCAAAATCGCTGGATTCGGAGAGGCTTTGTTGTAGAATGGGTTTAGGCAATTCAATTTAGGAACAGAACTATGCCACTTACAAACGATGACCTCCAGAAGTTTTATCAATTTGCACTTGGCGTCATTGAAACAGATGATAAAGAAGCATCGTTGCGCGAACTTGCTGCCAAGTGGGAAGCTCAACGCGAGCGCGCGTCTGTGAACGAGTCGATCCGAAAAGGTCACGCTGAAATTCTGGCGGAAGGCGGTAGGCCTTACGATGAGTTCCGCGCGGAAATGAAAGCGAAACACGGTCAGGATTCAGAAAGCTAAATTGAAATTCCGTGTTTTAATGCTGTCGGATGCCGAATCCGATTTCGAACGGCAATTTGACTACCTCCTCCAACGGTCGCCGCAAGGAGCGAATGCTTGGGCAGATGCCGTCGATCAAGCAGTTGCCGATCTTGGCGACTCAGCAGATGTGCATGGGCTTGCACCCGAAAGTAGCGACCATCCGTTCGACGTCTTTCAGTTCATTTTCAAAACCAAGAGCGGAAACCCATATCGTTTACTTTATGAAATTCATGGTTCCGATGTTTTCATAATGACGATTCGTGGCCTCGGCCAAGACTTCTACCGGTCAGGGGAGTAGCTGGGGTAGTGGATGAGGCAACGAGTCCTGCCCCTCCATTACTCTCTAATTTCTGTTGCGCTCTGATTTATAGTTTTATTTCCCCGCAGGACTCGTTGCCTCGTCCACTACGGGAGAGGGGGGGCAGTGTTAGACCAACTTCCGACGCGATTTTGAGCGGAACGCCAGATAACTACTCAGCACTTCGCCCAGCGGTTGGCTGGTGTCAATTAGCACATGGTCGATTCCGGCGGTCGCGCAGATCTGCTTGACCCGCGTCATGTACTCGTCCACGGCCTTCATGTAAGAATCTCGCAGCGCCCGTGGTTCGGTATGTAGCTGGGCGTCGGCTTCCATGCCTTTGAACAGCGTGTTTTCCTGAAATGGAAACTCGAGTTCATCGTGGTGCATCACATGAAACACGATCACCTCGTGTCGCCGCAGCCGAAACTGTTGCAGTGATTTCCCCAACTGCTCGGGATCCAAAAACAGATCGGAAAATAAGCAGATCATTCCGCGGCCCCGAATCTTAGCCGCCAACGCCATGAATGGATCGTTGATGTCCGTTTGATTATCGGGCTGTGTCTCCTGTAGCTGGTGAATGATCTTTTTCAAGTGCGACGGATGCGAACTGGCTTTGGTCGTTGTATCGATCTGGTTGCTAAAAGTAACCATGCCGACGGAGTCCTGTTGCTGCTGCATCAGGTAGCCAAGACTGGCCGCGGCGGTTGCGGCGTAATCGAATTTGCTCCAACCGGATTCTTCGCCATACCGCATCGATTTGCTGCAATCGACCAACAGATGGCACTTGAGATTGGTTTCTTCTTCGTACTCTTTGATGTACAGACGATCCGTTTTGGACCAAACCTTCCAATCAATATGACGCAAATCATCACCGGGAGCATACTCGCGGTGAGCCGCAAATTCGATCGCTAAACCGTTGTAGGGGCTGCGGTGTTGGCCTGTGATAAACCCCTCGACGACCAAACGAGCACGCACTTCCAAACGCTTGATCTTGTCCAGCGTTTTAGGGTCGAGATAGTTTTTAGTGTCTTCGGTCTTAGCCATGTTTTGATTGATCTTGTTGTCAGCGGCAAGGCGCTAGCCGCTGGTTTGTTCGCCTAACCTAAACCAAATACTTTGTGCGCTCGTCGTTCGACCCGCGGCTATTGCCTTGCGGCTCAGTGCTAACGCTCTGCCGCCAACCGGATGGAACCACTTTAACCAAACGCTTTTTGGACTTCGGGAACCATTTGATCGCCGTCGTGACGTTCGGGCAATTCCTCCAACAGCCGCTGAATGATATCGTCGGATGAAATGCCGGATGATTCCGCGTTGAAGTTCGTCACCACACGATGCCGCAGCACCGGCAGCGCGATGGCTCGCACATCGTCGGTGCTGGCGAAAGTCCGGCCGTTGAGCACAGCGCGGGCTTTGGCACCCAGCAACAGATTCTGCACACCGCGGGGCCCCGCGCCCCAGCTGATTGCTTCTTTGACGAATTCGGGGCATTCATCTTCAAGGATCCTCGTCGCGCGGACCAAACGCAGCGCGAAGTGAATCACATGCGGCGCGACGGGAACCTTGCGTACCAGTTGCTGCAACCGCAGGATATCTTCGCCCGAAAGGATCTGTTTCACATCGGTGTCCAAGTCCGTCGTTGTGGTCGCGGCAATCAAATATTCTTCGTCGTAGTTAGGATACTTCACAAAGACCTTGAACATGAAACGATCTTGCTGAGCCTCCGGCAAGGTATAGGTACCCTCTTGCTCGATCGGATTCTGAGTGGCTAATACGAAAAACGGAGACGGAAGTTCGTTGCGTTGGCCGCCGATGGTGACTTGCTTCTCCTGCATCGCTTCCAGCAGCGCGGCTTGGGTCTTGGGCGGCGTACGATTGATTTCGTCGGCAAGAATAATGTTGGAAAAAATCGGGCCCTTGAGAAACTTGAACTCGCGTGTGCCGGAGGTTTTGTCCTCTTGGATCACCTCGGTGCCGACGATGTCGCTGGGCATGAGGTCAGGAGTGAACTGGATGCGATTGAAATCAAGGTTCAGCGTCCGGGCCAAAGTGCTGACCATCAACGTCTTGGCCAAACCGGGGACGCCTTCGAGCAAACAATGTCCGCGGGCGAAGATGGCGATCATGATCTGTTCGATGACTTCGTGTTGACCCACGATGACTTTGGACAGTTCGCTGAGGACGCTGGCGTGGGCTTCTTTGAGTCGTTCAAGCGCGGCGAGATCGTCTCCGGCAAGATTCGCTTGCGTGGCTGAAAGTTTGTCGTTCATTCAAGGTTCCTAATTTCTGATCGCTATAAGAGCCACCATTATTACCGGTTTGGGCTCATTTTTCATCGCCAAAGGCTAAAAGGTTAAGAGAAAGATGGCGATATTATTTTGGGGAGAAAATAATTTTGTCGAAACTTTTTGGCTTTGGAGATTTTGACCGGAAGTTGATCTGGCGATTCGATCAGACGATGAAACAATAAACGCATGGCAAACGAAACAAATTTTCAAAACGGCGACAAAGGCGGTTCAGCATGGCGGTCCAGTCGATCGTCGTTTTTGATTTCGGTCGTGACGCACGTTGTGATTGCGATTCTGTTGATCAGTTTTGGAGCCTTCACCGTATCGCAAGGCACTTCCGAGGCATTGAGGCCCGGTGGGATCGTTTTGACGCAGGCCGACGCGCAGGCGGAGACGGAATACCTGACCGAGACCGACGTCGCGCAGTTGGACACGACGCCCACCGATAGCATGGAGGCAGTGGCGACTCAATCCGCGTCGACCATGCCAGCGCCTGAACTCGACACACCGGAGCCATTGGATCTGCCGGGAATCGCTCCGCCGACGGTTGAGATGGATGCCAATTCGATGACGGAGGTACCAAACTTCGCGGTCGAAGCGGTGCATTATGAATTGACCGAGGCCGACCGCCAGCAGATCGCGAAAGACCGCGCCTTCTTCGAGGCCCAGCGTCCCAAAGGCGAACCGACACAGGTCAGCATTTTCGGTGGCGGCGATGTGACCGGCCGCAAGTTCGTGTTTGTGATCGACAGGTCACACAGCATGGGCGGCGAGGGCTTGGGGGTGCTCGATCGAGCGCGGAAGGAATTGATCGCCGCAATTGGCGGGCTCGAAGACAACCATGAATTTCAGATCGTCGCCTATCATGACAGCACCATCTGCATCTCCCAGCGGAAGTTGCTCAATGCGACGGCCGAAAACAAACAGCGCGTGGCTCCCTTTTTTGAGAACGTCGGCGCGTTTGGAGCGACGAATCACTATTATGGTTTGCTGGTCGGGTTGGGGTTCAAGCCAGATGTGCTGATGTTTATGACCGACGGAGGTTCACCGGACCTGACGCCAGCGGAGATTAAGCGCGTGAAAAAGATGGCCGGCAGCAAAACGCAGATTCACTGTATCGAGTTCGGGTCGGGCGGACTGCAACAGGCGACGTCCTTTATGAGAAAGATCGCCCAACAGAATCAGGGCAGCTACCGCTATATCAACGTCAATACTTGGCGGGCCGGTGGGCGTTAACTTCGATTCTAAATCGGTTATGATTTGACGTGCAATTCTTAGTTTCTTTGGTCGAGCCACACGCAATGCACCGATTTCAATTCATCAAACTTGCCGTCGCGATCGGCGTTGCCGTTTTTGCGGCGCAAAGTTCCGCCGAACAACTTACGGTGCTTTTTCGCAGCGGGACCGCATTGACCGGAGCGATCGCGGAACCCTCGATCGCTTGGACGACGGTAGCGGCCAACGGAGCCGTCAGTCAGTTCGACTACAAGATCAGCCAAATTAAAACGCTGTCGCTGTCGAAGTCCGAATCCAGTGTGCAGTTGATTCAGGTTCGCCAATTGTTGAATCAGTTGGGTGATCCTGACTATCACCAGCGCGAATTGGCTGAGGCTCAGCTGAAGTCGATGGGAGGTCAATTTCGCGCGACGGTCGAATCGTTCGCGGACCATCCCTCGTATGAGATACGTTACCGCGTCAAACGATTGCTGGAAGATAAGATTTTCAAATCCGCTTCGTCCACGCGACGCGAAGTTGATCGCATCACATTGCTTGATGGAACAAACTGGGAGGGCGAGGCCACCAATTTCGAGCTGACATTGAATGCTTATGGAAAAACGATTCGGCTTGACCGTCAAAAGGTCGCCGGACTCAAAGCCCAATCGCAAAAGCAAACCGGCGCAAACGCCGTGGCGGCAGAGGGTCAGCCAATCAAGGTCGATCTTTATCATCGCTTCGAGGATTTTATCAACGACGATCAGAAAGAGTTTCGCTTTGATCAGCGCGCCGACGGCAGCGCCTTCGCGCTAAATGAGCGGATTGATGACGCTTTCGTTTCTGATGGATTGAAGTTTAAGAATGTGGAACAGGGTTTTGTTGGCGTTTCCCCGTTCAGCTTTAAATATGAAAAACTGCCGGTCGGTGGCAAGTCGGTGGGGTTGCTTGGGCAAAAGCGCGGTCGCAATTACAAAGGCGTCATGGAGATCACGTTTTGCCAACCGGGTAACGCCAACGTCTCGGCGGGCGTGTACGAATTTGGAACCTTCATCGCCAAAGTTAATTTCCGGCGTGACATGATTCTTGAAGCCTACGGCGCTCAAGGGCACCTGCTGGCAACGGTCGAAGCGACGGATCAGAAATGCGTCTTCGCGGGCGTCAAGTCAAACCAACTGATTACCAAAGTGCGCGTTCTCTCTAATCCGTACCTTAAAAAGATTGAACGTATGATCGACGATGATTTTGCGATCGATACTTTGCGGATCTCCAAACCGATACCGACGCGCGTGCATCGTTTGAATCTCACTCGGGAGGTCGCGCTGCAAAATGGCGACCTCATTCAATGGGCAGGGTTGAACCTGAAGAATGATTCAAAGCTGAACGTGATCATTACAAAGGTTGCTGACCAGAATTTGTCGCTGGACTTTCCACTGGAAGAAGTTAGCTCTGTCTATTTCGCCAGGTCTATCAAATCTAGTAATGCTTGGCAGGCGCTTTTGGAGGATGGCAGTCAGGTCAATGTCTCGCCGGGCAAATCGTTCAAGTCCGAGCAATTTGGATTCGAGGTTAAGCCAAGTGATTTCGTAGGCTGCTGGCCCGCGGCATCGTCGCCGCGCGTACCGGTCGCGGGTGATTTTGGCGACCGGCAGACCGCCGCGCTGATTGTGTTTCCGACGTGTCGAATCAAGACCGCGTCGGTCGACTTTGGGGCGGATCGTTTGTCGTGGCGCGTTAAGGAGAAACTTCAACAGCCGCTGCAGTTGGGTGACAAGGATTCTGATGAGGATCCCACGCCGCAGCAGACGGCGTTTAAATACGCCGATACGTTGGCAAATCAACTGCCAACGGTGTGGATGCGAGCGCCGCGAATCGTGCCTGCGGTGGGTAACTTCATCTACTTGACCGATGGCCAGCGATTGGCGTTCGGAGAGGGCGGCCAGTTCGAGCTGAAAGACTTTGGCACCCGCACCATCACCGTGGCTCACCGGCAGGGAAGAGATAAAACGATCCCCATCAAAAACGTTTACTCGATTCAGTTTGCGGAACAATAGAATTTTCTCAAGTTAAACTAAAATATTCCAAAGCGGTACAAGACTACCGCACTCCAAATTCGGAGTGCCCCATTTGGAGTGCTGTGGCACGACACAGCTTTGGAATATTTTTGTCTGCTCATGGTATAACGGAAAAAATATGGAAACTCTCGACGTCATCGCAGTGGGAGCTCATCCGGACGATTGCGAAATAGGTTGCGGCGGTACGCTGGCAGCCTTGGCCGCGTCAGGTTTGTCCGTCGGGATCATCGACCTGACCGATGGCGAACCGACGCCTGGATCGCCGTCGCCTGAGGTGCGTATTGCCGAAGCGCATGCGGCGGCCGACGTGTTGGGGATTACCAAACGTATTATTCTGGATCTTCCCAACCGCCGATTGTTTGATTCGTTCGAAGCTCGGGTGGCGTTGGCGATCGAGTTCCGACGTTATCGGCCGAAACTGGTGTTGGGGTTGGGCGGTAAGACGCCGATGGCATCGCCCGATCACTGGCAAGCCATGCAGATCACCGACGCGGCGGTGTTTTATGCGCGGCTATGTAAATGGGACGATCATTTTGACGGATTGCCTGTACACACCGTTTCGCGACTGTTGTATTATCCGCTGATGATGGAAGCGGGGGCCGGCGGAATCGGTGAGCTACAATTCGTTCAAGACATTTCTGCCACATTTGAAAAGAAGTTAGCTGCCGTACGTTGTTATGCGACTCAGTTTCCACCGGAGAAGGCTTATGTATTTGAAAAGGTCGAAGCCATCGCAAAACTGCGCGGCATTATGGCTGGTTTTGAATACGGAGAATCCTTCACGTCGACCAAAGCGATTGGTTCGACCGATTTGTTCCAAACTTTACAATTGAAGTAACCATGCCCACCGAGCGCATCACATTTGAAAACCACAGCGGCCTCTCATTAGCCGGCATCATTGAGCGTCCCGAAGGCGAGACTCGTTTAACGGCCGTGTGGGCTCATTGTTTTACCTGCACCAAAGACCTCAAAGCGTCTGTCAAGATCAGCCGTGCCCTCGCGGAGGCGGGGATTGCGGTGCTGCGTTTTGATTTTACGGGGCTGGGGGGAAGCAAAGGCGATTTTTCAGAAACGAACTTTCAAACGAATATTCAAGACCTCGATGCGGCGGTGCATTGGATGGTCGAGCAAACAGGGCGAGTGGATTTTGTGATCGGCCATTCGCTTGGCGGGGCCGCAGCGATGTCGTTGGCCGTGCATTTGGATTTGATTCCAGCTGTCGTAACGCTTGCGTCTCCTTCGGATACATTTCATCTGGCCGATGTGCTGGTCGGATTGAACCCAAAGATTGAAACCGAAGGCGTTGGGGACGTCGTGATCGGCGGAATCACTCACACCATAAAAATGCAGATGTTGGATACGCTGCGTTCGTATGATCTGCATGCATCAGTAACCGGATTGCAGAAGCCGCATCTCATTCTTCATTCGCCGGCAGATAAAACGGTCGACTACAGCCACGCGCTGAAGTTGTTTCAATCGACCGGCGGCCCGAAGTCGTTGGTGACACTCAACGGTTCGGATCACTTATTGGTTAACCGCAAAGAGGACATCGAGGAAGTCACCAACCTCATCGCCGCATGGGCGCTGCAGTGGTGTCGGTAGCCGGTAGGGCCGGTTCGCACCGGCCGTGCTTTACGGATTACCTTAAACCAAAATCGGCCGGTAGGAAGCGGCCCTACGGGTTTGGGCAATGATCTAATTGTTTCGCGCGATGTCGCCGGAGAGTTTGTTGTCGACGATTGATTCGATCTTGCGATTCGCTGTCGATTCGGTGCCTGGTACCAGCATTGGACCGGGCGAGTGTTCGTTGATGATCTCTTTCAATTCCATCCCGTCAACCGATTCGATATCAATCAACCGCTCGGTCAGCGCGATCAGCGCGGCTTTTCGGTCGGTAAGGATCTTCCGCACGCGCGTCAACGTGTCTTCGATGATCAGTCTCACCGCTTCGTCAATGTCGCGCGCGGTTTCTTCGCTGTACATGCGACTGGCGTGGCTGGACGCACCGCCTGCTAAGAACGGGCTGCTGCGATCCTGTTTGAAATTGACGCGCCCCATCGAACTCATGCCGTACTGCATCACCATCGAACGGGCGATGTCGGTGGCGCGTTCGAGATCGTTGGACGCACCGGTCGAAATGTCAGTGTAGATCAACTCTTCGGCCAACGTTCCGGCCAGCAAAACCTGCAATTCGCTTTCCAGTTCGCCTTTGGACATCAAAAAGCGATCCTTAGTAGGACGCTGCATCGTATAACCCAGCGCTGCCAAACCGCGGGGAATGATCGAGACTTTGTGAACTGGATCGGTGTCGGGCAGTACGAAAGCGACCAGTGCATGGCCCGCTTCGTGATAGGCAACCCGTTCTTTTTCTTCGGTCGACATGACGCGCTGTTTCTTTTCAAGTCCGGCAGTCACTCGTTCGACCGCTTCGTTGAAGTTCTCCATGACGACGGTTTTTTGATCCTTACGCGCCGCCAGCAGCGCCGCTTCGTTGACCAAGTTCGCCAGTTCCGCACCGCCAAAGCCGGGGCTGATCGCAGCGATCTTTTCCAGTTCGACGTTGGGGTCGAGTTTCACATTTTTGACGTGGACCTTGAGGATCTCTTCGCGTCCACGAATGTCGGGACGGTCGACCAAAACGTGTCGATCAAAACGGCCCGGACGCATCAGGGCTTGGTCGAGTGTTTCCGGTCGGTTGGTCGCCGCCATCACGATCACGCCGCTGTTGGAACCAAAACCATCCATCTCCACTAGCAGCGCGTTGAGCGTTTGTTCGCGTTCATCGTGGCCACCAGGGGCACCGTTGCCTCGAGATTTGCCCAAGGCATCCAGTTCGTCGATGAAGATAATGCACGGCGCTTTAGCTTGAGCCTGTTGGAACATGTCGCGCACACGTGCGGCACCGACGCCGACGAACATTTCGACGAAGTCACTTCCGGAGAGACTGAAGAAAGGCACGCCGGCTTCCCCCGCGACCGCTTTGGCCAGCAACGTCTTACCGGTTCCCGGAGGACCGACCAGCAGCACGCCGCAAGGAATTTTTCCGCCCAGCTTTTGATATTTCTCTGCGTTCTGCAAAAAGTCGACGACTTCTTTGACCTCTTCGACGGCTTCATCGATGCCGGCAACATCGTTGAAGCTGACGCTGAGTTCTTCGTCGGCGTAGAGTTTCGCGCGGCTGCGACCGAACTGCATCGGTCCACCAGCGCCGCCCAGCCGCTTCATCATGTAGTAAAAGAACGCAAAGGTCGCCAACAACAAAAAGACTAAAAAACCGTAGCGGTCCCAAAACCCGGGGCCGCGGGAATTCTCCCAATAGATGTTTGACGCCGTCAGTTTTTCGCGCAGGAGTTCGTTGGTTCTTTCGGAGTCATCTTTGAAAACGGTGAACGACTTGCGTGCTCGCGCGTTGGTGGTGTCCGCTTTGCCTTCTTCGTACACCAAGCACTTGCCCATGATTTTGGTGGGGCTGATTTGCAGGTCGTTCGGTTTTGCGAAAACCATCTTGCGACGTTTGCCGGATCGTTCGGTGAACGAAATTTCGCCGCTGAATCCGTCGGCCAATTGATCGGTGCCCTGCTCGTACTTGGTATTGGCAATGAGTTGTTCGAATTCGCTGTAGCTGATCTGCTGGTTGGCTTGCGAAAGTACCAAGAACAAACATACCGCCAGCGAAGCGACCACCAACAAGGCGAACCACATCGTGGTTGAATTTTTAGAATCGGGAGTTCGTTTTTGATCGTTGTCCATCAAATAGCCTTATTCGAGTCGTCGAGTGGGATTTGCAAGTTCGGGGAGTGCTTCTGGCCGGTGCGGCGATCATTCGATCTTAATTACCCGTCGATGGCAGCCATCGCCGAAACCGAAACCATGCCGTTTTGTGTCTCAGATGAGATTCTGGTTATGTGGATAATCCGCAAAATGTGAGGTTAACCAACATGGCAGATGCCGTCGATCACATTTTGACGCGGTGAGATCGGCATTGTTGTCCTCTGATGAGTTAATTGTGTTAATCACAGGCCCGTCCGTGTTCGTCTTGTGGCTATTACGGGCGGAATTTAGAATGCCGACGCGCTAAAAACCCTTTTAAGTATGGTTGGCGGCATCGAAATCCCGTCGAAATTGCCTTAAGCGTGATATTCTATTGCTTTCGGTGTGGCTGTCACCGGTAAATTTGCCCCATGCTGCTTGGCAGTATTTATTTTTTTGCACACTTTGTTGATTCTGTCAGTCAAGGATTCTGACGTCATCAGAGTAAATTTGCATTCCTTATTCCATGACCCAACCACAACGCATCGCAATCTTAGGAGCCACCGGCAGCGTCGGTCGCAGTGCCCTGGACGTCGTCCGCGCGATCGACGGTTTGGAGGTGTTTGCGATCAGCGGACGATCCCAGTTGGATCTGCTGGTTCAACAGGCACAGGAGTTCAAACCCAACTACGTGGTTGCCGTCGACCCCTCCTCCGCGGCCAAATTCGATTTTCAAACCTCTGCGGAAGTATTAATCGGCGCGGAGCATTTGAAAACCATCGCTTGCCACGAAGAGGTGGATACGGTGCTGGCCTCGATTGTAGGTTTCGCCGGTTTGGAAAGCGCTTTGGCGGCCGTCCAATGCGGCAAACGGCTGGCTTTGGCCAACAAAGAAACTTTAGTCGTCGGCGGACACTTGATCACCGCCGCCGCAGCCGCCAGTGGTTCAGAAATTCTACCTGTGGACAGCGAACATTCGGCGATCTTTCAAGCCATCGGATCGGGCAAACGTTCCGAGGTCAAGAAAATCCTGCTGACGGCGTCCGGAGGTCCCTTTCTCGAGTTCCGGGCCGACGAGATGCACGGCGTCACCGTCGAACAGGCGCTCAACCATCCGACTTGGGAGATGGGACGTAAGATCTCCGTTGATTCGGCGACCATGATGAACAAGGCGCTGGAGATCATCGAAGCGAAATGGCTGTTCGATATTTCGCCGGACCAGATCGAGGTCGTCATCCATCGGCAGTCGTTGATTCATTCGATGGTGACCTTTGCCGATAATTCGACGATGGCTCAAATGAGTCCCCCCGATATGCGGTTGCCGATCCAGTACGCGCTGACGTGGCCCGACCGCGTCGCGGGGCCAGCGGTCGATTTCGATTTTTCGGTCGCCCAACAATTTGATTTTCAACCTCCCGATTTCGATCGCTTCCCGGCGTTAGAGTTGGGTTTCGAAGTCGCGCGCGTCGGCGGTTCTTCGGGAGCGGTCGTCAACGCGGCCAATGAAGCTGCGGTCGAGGCGTTCCTTGATCGGAAGCTGTCCTTCACCGACATCGTCAGCGCCTGCCGCGAAGTTTTAGAACAACATAATTTTGAATCTCATCCCACCTTCGAGCAGCTTGTGGCCGCCGACCGTTGGGCGAGACAGGAGATAACGAAGTGGATCACTGCGTGATATTAGCCGACAGTTTCTGGGCCAACCCATCCTCGTACTGGGCGATTTTTCAGATGGTGATGGGGCTTGGTGCCGTCATTTTCGTCCACGAGCTGGGGCACTTTTTGGTGGCCAAGATGTGCGGCGTGAAGTGCGATAAATTCTACGTTGGTTTCGATGCCTTCGACATCAAGATCGGCGATCGCGTCATCATTCCGAAATCGCTGGTGAAGTATCAGTGGGGCGAAACGGAATACGGGATCGGCATTATGCCCTTTGGTGGCTATGTGAAGATGCTGGGCCAGGACGACAATCCCGCGAACATGGAAGAGGAAATCAAACGATCCATGGCCGACGGTGAAGACGTCAGCGAAGCGATGTCTGCCGGTCTGATTGATCGAGACAAAATGGATCCGCGCAGCTACCTGGCCAAATCCGTCATTCAGCGCATGATGATTATTTCCGCGGGCGTGATTTTTAATCTGGCGTTTGCGATTCTGTTTGCGGCATTGGCGTTCAAAGCGGGCGTCAACTATCAACCGCCGTCCATCGGGACCGTCATTGGCGGAGGACCGGCTTGGGAAAATAACTTGGTCGGTGCCGACATCAAACGCATTGGCGAACACGCGGTGGAAGGAAACTACTTCACGCAAAACGATATGTCTGAAAAAATCATCTTCAATGGTGATGATCAGCCGGTCGAATTTGAAGTGCAACGCCCGGGTCAATCGGCAACTTCGATTATTCAAATCACTCCACGTAAAGGCGTCGTCCGGCAAGCACCCGATTTGGCGTTCATCGGTTCGGGGGCTCGAATGGAACCTGTCATCGGAGAACCGGGAGCGATCGAAGGAAACACTGCTTTTGATGCACGACCGGAATTTAAACCCAAAGACCGTGTCGTCGAAGTTAACGGAAAAAAAATAGAAAACGATATCGACTTGCGACGCGTGCTGATGAAGGACGCGGACAAGGTCGCCACGTTCGTCTTGGAGAGAGAAACCGAAGCTGGCCAGACCGAAAGAATTTCGACTGAAGTGCAACCCAATCCGTTTCGAAGGTTTGGTTTCGGATTGACTTGGGGTGCGATCACGGCAATCCAAAAAGAGTCTCCGGCGGTCGCAGCGGGCCTGAAAGTGGGCGATGAGATCATCAAGGTCGACGGGAAACCGCGCGGTGATCTGTTGGTCTTCAATAAACAACTGATCAAGTCCGCGCGATCCGAACAAACGGTGGAACTGACCATTAAACGGGACGGTGAAGAACAAGCAATCAACGTTAAACCGGTCGTTCCCAATGTGGTCTCTAGTCCGGCGGCGTTTCAAGTGGTCGCTGCCGACGCGCTGGGAATCGCGATCGCTTACACCAACGTGATCGAAACGATCGAACCCGACACGCCAGCGGCCGAATCGGGTTTGCAGGTCGGCGACGAGATTAGCAAATTCGAATTTTTGCTGACCGATGATCAGAAGAAAGATAATCCCGGTCTCGATGGCGAAGTGATCGACGTCGTTGACGGTGACGCCAACGTCGCCGAACTGGTGGATCGTGCTCAGACATTTGCACCGGGAACAAAAGTTCGCTTGGTGGTCGTTCGCAAAATGGAGGAGAAGTCGATTGAGTTGTCGTCGTTTGCGTCGGATAAATATTACTCTGAGAAGCGCGGCATTGCGTTGACCATTAAAGAAGATCACTATCAAGCCAAAACTTGGAGTGATGCTTTTGCTTTGGGGGCAACGCAAGTCAAAAACGACAGTATGAAAGTGCTGACGTTTTTGAAAAAACTGATCACAGGCAAAGTTTCGCCCAAGAATCTGGGTGGCCCTGGTACCATTGCCGTGGTTGCGACCTCCGAAGCGTCGCAAGGGACTTCGCGTTTGTTGCTATTCTTGACGCTGTTAAGCGCTAATCTCGCCGTGGTGAACTTCCTGCCAATTCCGGTGCTCGATGGAGGCCACATGATGTTTTTGGCTTATGAAGGGCTATTTCGTCGTCCGGTTACACCGCAAGTGCAGAACCTTTTGATGTTGTTCGGGTTTGTCTTTATTATCGGGCTGATGTTGTTTGTTGTCGCGATGGACATTGGACGTATTAGCAAAATGTTTTAGGGTGATGATTGGCGGTGATTGGGAGAGTCTTAGGTGAATGCCACTGCTTTGAACCTTCGAGGTCGAGGCAACTGCCGAAAAAGCCAACGAAAAGAAACCGCAAATGAACGCTAATGGACGTGAATGAAGACCTGGGTTTCTATTCACGTTTATTTATGTTCATTCGCGGTTGAAACCCATCAATCAGATATGCTTATGCTATATCCATTGACAAAAAATCGTGGCGATGAGCGCGGAGTCTCCTGATTGGCGGTAAATCTGCTGTGCATCGGGATCGCTCTATAATACGGTCTCAATTTTTAGCGAGTTCCCATGCAAAATTTCCGCCTAATAAAAAGCCTGATATTTGGTTTCACCGCCGCGTTGGTGTTTGCCAATGCGAATGCAAGTGCCGCCGAAAAAAACATCGTGCTGTTCATCACCGATGACCAAAGCCCGACGCTGGGGTGTTACGGTGATTCGATCGCCAGCAGTCCCCACGTCGATGCGCTGGCCAAAGATGGCACGATGTTCCGCAACGCTTTCGCGACGACGGCCAGTTGCAGCGCCAGTCGATCGGTGGTGCTGTCGGGATTGCACAATCATGCCAATGGTCAGTACGGGCATCAACATCATTTTCACAAATTCAATAGCTACCCCAACGTGGTCGCGCTGTCGCTTCCGCGCGTGTTGGCCAACGCTGGGTACCGCACGGGGCGGGTGGGAAAGTACCATGTTGCGCCGGAAGAGGTTTACTTTTTCGAACAAACCATCCAATCGAATCCGCGCAAACCGACGGAAATGGCCGAAGCGTGTGCTGAATTCATTGGGGATCAAAGTGATGATAAGCCCTTCTTTTTGTATTTCGCCACGTCAGATCCTCACCGCAGTGGCGGAGTCGAAAAATCGTCCACTTTGGAATTGAAGCCGAACCTTTTCGGTAATCCGCCCAAGCGTTCGGTCGGCGCTGATTCACCGGAAAACGTCTTTGATCCTCAGACGGTGCCCATTCCTGCTTTCCTCAGCGATACACCTGAAACGCGCGAGGAACTGGCGATGTACTATCAATCCTGTGCACGCGTTGATCGCGGATTGGGGAGGTTGGTCGAAATTCTCAAAGCAGCCGGCGTGTATGACAAAACTTTGATCGTCGTGACGGCCGATCATGGGATGGCTTTTTCCGGCGGCAAGACGACCGTGTATGAAGGCGGATTGAAAGTCCCCTTTGTCGTGCGCGACCCGTATCAACAGAACCGTGGCGTGGAAAGTTCGGCGCTGATCAGCCACGTTGATATCACGCCGTCTTTGATTGATTTCGCGGGCCAATTGAATTCTGAAACCAACGGTCCCAAGAATTGGGTCAATCCAGATAAGTTCTGGAGATCGCAAGGGCGATACGTCAATGAAAATCGCGGCCCCAAGAAAGGTATGAAGTCATGGCACGGGAAGTCGTGGCTGGGGATTTTAGGTGACAGCGATCCGCAGCATCAGGATTCGATCTTTGCATCGCATACATTCCACGAGATTCAAATGTACTACCCTATGCGTGTCTATCGCGACACGAAGTATAAATTGATTTGGAACATCGCGCACAAATTGGACTACCCCTTTGCATCGGATCTCTGGATCGCTTCCAGTTGGCAGGCTCAATATAAAAAGGGGCTTGATGCGCCCTACGGGAACAAAACCGTGGTGCAATACATTCAACGTCCGAAATTCGAGCTGTACGATGTGCAGTCCGACCCTGACGAAGCTTATAATCTGGCGGGGAAAGAAGAGTTTGCCGAGATCCTTAAAATCTACCAGAACAAACTGAAAGACCGTCAGAAGGAGCTTGATGATCCGTGGGTCATGAAGTGGGAATACGAATAATCGCGGCGCGAAAACGTTGCTTAAACAAAATACCTATCAAGAATCGAAAACGACCATGGCAAAATCTAAGAAGAAATCCAGCAAGAAGAAGTCACCCTACGACACCGCTTTTTTTATTCGAATTGGAATCTTGGTTCCGCTACTGCTGTTGATCGCGGGAGGTTTTGCTTACGACCGGTTGGTATTAGTTCCCCACGGCAAAAAGAAAGTTGCTGAGATTATTGCGACCAAGAATCCTGTCGATGGCACTGCGGAGACTCTGATCCAAGAGACAGCCGGTAAGTCGCCCGCGCAGAAACAAACGATCGGGAATTTCGACGTCCACGAGTATCGTTTCGGCCGCATTCTTCCAAATCTAGCGCCGCATATCTGCACGGTCGTCTTTTGCGATGGCAATCTTGTGGAATCTTACGCGGGAACGATGCCCGAAGATGAAATTGCGCTGTTGAAGACGAAACGCGTGACGGCGACGGAGTCTGACGAGTAAATGCCGGATGCGAAATGCTAGAGGTAGGACGCTCGCGACCTTCAGCTTTGTTGGTAACCCGACGCGTTAGCGAGCAATAGCGCGGGTCACCGACGCGCCTCGCTGACGCGTCGGGTTACCAATCGTACGCCCGCCGTCTCCAGGCTACTCGACGTCTTCGTACTCATCGGGATCGTAGTCTTCGTCTTCGTACTCCTCATCCTCTTCGTACTCGACGTCCTCTTCTTCCTCGTCGGCGTCTTCGTAGTCGCCTTCGTCATAGTCTTCGCCGTCTTCTTCCTCTTCGTACTCCTCATCTTCGCCGGCCATGGAGATGATCATGTCATCATCCGAATCGTCCTCTTCCACCCATTCTTCTTCCTCCTGAGTGTCCGCTTCGGGTTCGAGCACCGCGCCGGTTTGATTGGCGGATAGATTCACGACGCGGTTGGGATCCGCCAAATTCGTCAATGGCTTCCGCTGATCTGGTTTCTTCTTGGTTCGCATTTTGGGTTTGGGCACCGAAGATTCCGCCGGTTGAGGCTCCGGCTTCTTCGGAGTTTCGGCGGCTTCGTTTTCTTCGTCGGGCCAGTCTTCGTCGTTGACGGGATTGGGATCGCCATTTTTTATGTTTTCCCAGACGGCTTGGGTCAGCAATACCTCGCGCGACTTCGAACCGTTGTAGGCGCCCACGTAGCCATCTTCCTCCATATAGTCGATCAACCGTGCCGCGCGGCCGTAACCGATGCCCAGTGCCCGTTGCAGATACGAAAGGCTGCCGCGCTGCTCACGGACGACAATTTCGATTGCTTCTTCGTACAGTTTGTCCTTCTTGCGTTCGGGCGAATTCCCAGCGTCGCCGTCATCATCATCGTCTGCAGATTTGACTTTGATGTTGACCAGTTCATGCACAAAGTTCTGCTCGCCTGTGCTGACGGCGTCGGTGATGTTGTCAATCTCATCGTCGCTGAGATAGGTGCCTTGACCACGCAGCAGCGTACTGGTGCCCGGCCAGAGGAACAGCATGTCACCACAACCCAGCAGTTTGTCGGCTCCTTGCGCATCCAAGACGACGCGGCTGTCGGTTTTACTGGCGACTTGGAATGCGATCCGGGCAGGCAAGTTCGATTTGATCAAACCCGTGATAACGTCGACGGTCGGTTTTTGCGTCGCGAGGATCAAGTGAATCCCGACGGCGCGACTTTTCTGAGCCAATCGAATGATGTGCGTTTCAACGTCCTTGCCCGCGGTCATCATCAAGTCCGCCATCTCGTCGGCGACGATGACGATAAAAGGCAGATTGGTGGGGATCGCGGCTTTCTCTTCGTCCGTTTCCGGTTTCAGTCGATCGAAGATTTCTTCTGGGCCAAGCTGGTTATAGGTCGTGACGTGCCGGACGCCGGCATTGGCCAATAGCTGATACCGTTCCTCCATCTTATCGACGGCCCAAGCAAGGATCGCTTCGGCTTTGCGCATGTCCGTGACGACCGGGTGCATCAAGTGAGGCAGCCGCCCGTAACCACTCAGTTCCACCATTTTCGGGTCGATCATCAGCATCCGCACTTCATCGGGCCGGCGCGTCATGAGGATCGAACTGATGATCGCGTTGAGACAAACCGACTTACCCGTACCCGTTCGACCGGCGATCAACAGGTGAGGCAGCGAGGCGAGGTCGGCGACCATGGGCGCGCCTACCGCGTCAGATCCGAGGAACAATGGGATCTTCATCTTTTGGATTTGTTTTTCACATTGCTCCATCACGCCGCGCAGTCGAACCATCTGGCGCGTTTCGTTGGGGACTTCGACGCCGACGCTGTTTTTACCGGGAATCGGGGCAACGATACGCACGCTGGGCACACGCATGGCGATGGCCAGATCATCGGCCAGTGCCACAATTTTTTGCAGCCGCAAACCAGGTTCAAGGTCGATTTCATACTGTGAAATGACGGGGCCGGTTTCGATTTCGACGACTTTGACAACGAAGCCGAATTGCTTACAAGTCTTTTCGAGGATCTCGGCTTTGATCAAAGCCTCTCGTTTTTGTTGCTCAAAGGGGAGCGTATCTGCATGCTCCAACATTCCTATCGGCGGCAGTTCATAGTCGGCCGCGTTGTCGACCAGCGACGCCGCATCGAGCTGGCTGATCATCATGTCGCGTTCGGAGGGGGCTTCTTTTTTGGCCGGCATCTTGAAGTGCGGTTTGGACTTCTTGGCCACCGGTTGGTCGGTCCGCAAAATTTCAGCTTCTGCGTCGTCATCTCCGGCCGGCGCGATCGCGGGGATCGGCGTCTTGGAGGTGTTGTCTTGAATGTTTAACGTCGCCGGCGTTTCAAGCTCGTCCTCTTCCTCGTATTCATCTTCTTCGTACTCTTCATATTCATCTTCGGCCTCCTCTTGGTCGGCCTCTGAAGCTGGTTCGGCCCCGATCGTGGCGACGACGTCGTCGAGTTCTTCTTCCCATTGTTCGTCGTTTTGGTCTTCGGCGTCTAAGGTTGCGACGGCGCTGGCGGAATGGTTGCTTCCGCCAATTTCTACTTCGTCAAATACTTCGGCGTCCGCATCGCGGCGGCGGAAACGGATGGTGCGACGTTCTTCGTCTGTGATCGATTCGTCGTCGAGTTCGTCTTCTTCGAGCTCTTCATCCTCTTCGTATTCTTCGTCCTCGTAGTCCTCTTCTTCACCGTTGAACCACTGGGCAAATCCGTGGACCAAACCGAAAGGCAGAACCGCCGACGCGGCCAACATGGCGGGCGAAAATACGACGCGTCCGGCGGTAAAGATCAGGTACTCGGTCCACATCATCATGCCAACAAACGTCAACGCGACGCCGCCGACCAAACAGCCCATCGTGCCGATGTTGGCGACCATTAAGCCTCGACTGAGCGCCCCGAGATAACCGCCGGCTCCGATCAGCGGACCCACCGTCCAATCAGGTAGCAACATGCTTCCAAGTGTCGTGATGCCCAGCAGCGCCAATCCCCAACCGATGGATTTGAGCCAAGCGGCTTCGGTGGGTTCGCGTCGAAAGAGTGCGATCTCCATCGCGATCAAACCCGCGATCAGGAAATAGACGCCCACACCCAGCGCGTGCAAGAGCATGTCTGCGGTCCAAGCGCCCAACCGACCGCAGGCGTTATGGAACGACTCATTGGTGGGATAGACCAGCTGATCGGGTTGATAGATTTTCGTCAGAAGTTGGGGGACTTCGTGGGTGGGATCGGCCGGGTCATAGGTCGCGACGGCGGCGACCAGAAAGACGATCAGTCCCAACAGACCGACGGCGACCATGTCGTTGCGGATGATTCGGTCGTTTGCCATGAACGCGTTCCTGTTGAATCGCGAGGGGTTAACTTAAACGTTAACGGAATCGCGGTTCTTGATTTAGGGTGACTGCTTCCATGCGATCAAAGGTTGGGTCTGCCGCATTCCTTGCGGTAGATCTACACCTATTCGTTATCGGAAGCTGACGTCACTAAATCGTGGACCGTTATAATTGGCGCAACAAGCGGTAGAACGAATACATTTGGAACGGTGGTTGCGGAAGGTGCAAAACCGGAGGGCTTGCGCCCGTACCGCTAACAGGGTTAGCGGTATCGGCGCAAGCGGTCCGGTTTTTCCAGCGTTTGGTTTTCCCGTGTGCTGACTTTTAAAAGCCGCTACGCCGCTTTGGCTTGCTTCAGCGACGCGATCATCTGATCACAGGCGGCGTTGACATCGCTGGCCATGATGTCGCGCATGGCATCGTTGTTGGCACTGCGCCGCTTTTTACACGAACCGGATTGGTACCATTTTTGAACGGCCACATGCTGCGGTCCATAGGCGCCCGAATCCTGCGGTCGCGTCGTGCCGTAGAGACCGACACACGGTGTGCCGACGGCGGTGGCGATATGCATTGGGCCGGTGTCACAGCCGACGAAAAAATTGGCCCGTGAAATAAGACTGGCTAATTCGTTCAAGCTGGTTGGCATCGCAAATACGGAGCCGCGCGTGTTCAATCGGAAAATTTCCTGAGCCATCGCTTTCTCTTGATCACCGGCCCAGGTAATCACCGTGCGAAGATTATGTTGCTGGTACAAGTGACTGGCGACGGTACCGAACCGATCGTTCTCCCAGCGTTTGGACCGCCAGCTGGCACCGGGGTTGATCACGGCGAAAGACTCAAGTTTGTGATTGCCAAGCCACGTGTCGATCTTTTGGTTCGCTTCGGCGACTGTTGGCAGATTAAATTCGACTTGCGGCGATTGGATGTCTAATTTGCAAAGCAGTTCCATCGAACGATCGACGACGTGGTCAGACGACGTTTCGACCAGTGTGTTGTTAAGCCATGGAGAAAGCTCGCGTCCCCAGCGGCCTTTGATTCCGATTCGGCGAGGCGCACCTGACAACCAGCCCAACATAGCGCTTTTGGTTAAACCTTGAGGGTCGATGACGACGTCAAAATCTTCGCAGCGAAGATCGCGACGTAATTGAGCCCAAGTCCCCGGTTTGCTCATCCAGCTTTTAGGGATCTGAATGATGTGGTCGATCTCTGGATGATGTTCCAGAAGTTGCTGCGTTGGTGATTCGACGGCCCAAGCGATGAAAGCGTCAGGATACTGTTTGCGGATTGCGTTCACTACCGGAAGGGTCAAGATACAATCGCCGATGTGGCTCAGTCGCGTAATGAGGATGCGCAGTGAGGACATGTTTTCGTAATTGATTCGAGATTTTGCTGAAACTCTTGGACAGGATATTAGATAAGTAGTACAAAGGGCCCAATACCGATTTGAGGCGGTGTTTTGTTCGCGTGCGCTGCGAAATGCAATATTTTTTAGGGGTGAAATGGTGAGGTCTTCATTTTTCGAGGTGTTGTTGGTTTTTTTGATGTTCGCCTCGGGTGGGCTGGGGTTGCCCCTAGGCATGCCCCCAGGTCCCGAAGATCCGGCCCTTGGCAGGTTCGCCGACAACGATGCCCAGATGGTTTTCGCTTGGACGGGCATGGGACCGATTCAAGGCGACGACCCTACCTCACAGTGGATGGCCAAGCCCGAAATTCTGATGGCCGTTGGCAAACTAAAAGAGGCATTAGAAAAAGAGTTCGGTGGGCAGGCTGATCGCGCCGGCGAGATGTCCTTGCTGAGACGGTTGGCGATGAAGACGTTGGAGAGTTCTGTGGCCAACGGGGCATCCATTTTTGCGACCGATATCGAGCTCGATGGGCGGTCGCCGGAGTTTAAAGGTGCGATGCTAATCCCCTTGGCCGACCATAAGATGGAGCTGGAGCAATTAGTCACGCAATTGGAAGGCGTTGTGGCGGGGGCTGATAAGGCTCAATGCGAGGTGATTGAGAAGAACGGCCTGACGCGCATTCGAATCGAGAAGGACTTGCCGGAGCCGGTTGAGTTCTTGATCAAGGAAAACTACCTGGTCATCGGAATCGGTGAAGGCATGTTGGATCGAGGTTTGAAGAACTTGCAGACCGAACCACCGGTTTGGTTTACCGAGTATCGAGAACGACTGAAAGTGGAAAAGTTTTCGTCCATGGCATATTTGTCGGGGACCATATTGGAGAGCATTGAGGAACCCATCAGCACGTTGATTGATATCGAATCGCTGAAGGCGATCTGTTTCGTGTCGGGGATGGATGATAAGGGTGCCGTGTCACGCGCTGCAATGGACCTTAAGCCCGATAGCCAAATGGGAAAGTTGCTGCCACGTGAGCCGCTTCAAACGCATGAATTGGCCCGAATGGCAAAACGCCCTCTGTTTGGTATGCAGACGCACGTTCCCGTCGAAGAAGTCGTTGCGTACATCGCAAATGTCGGAAAGCAGATTGGCGATGATCCGGTTGCCGACGCCGAAGAACAATTCGAAGATATGTTTGGGTTGAGCCTTCAAGAAGAGATGTTGAACGTTTTTGATGGGTATGCCGGTGTTTCATTCGATGTGAATCTGGCAGGAAACAGGCCCGAGGTAATTATTTCGCTTGGCATCTCGGATGAAATGTCGTTTCCGGCCGTCTACGAGACCGTTGTTAAGACCGTCTCGGAGTGGCCCGAAGTGGAAGATCGCTTGGAGACAAGTGAACACCGTGATTTCGAAATCTATGAGTTCAAGCCAAAGCCAGTAGGGTTTGTGTTCTTTCCGGTGGAACTGTGTTGGGCTCATGCTAACGATCAGCTGATCTTTGCCACCGACACCGATCTCGTTGCGGCTCAGATTGACCGCATGATCGACGGTGACACATACGCCGATACTGAACGCGCAAAACAATTGATCGCGTTTGGCAAAGAAAATGATTTTGGCAATCCCGTCGCCATAACGACGCTTGACCCTGTCAAACTGATGGAAATCTTTTTCCATTTCACGATGATGTTTGGTGTTATGGATGATGATAAAGAGCTGCTTCCGGGTTTCACATTCGGTGACATTCCGAAGCTGGACGTGTTGGCGGAGGGGCTCGATTCGGGGGCAACCGGCGTCTATCGAACGCCCGCTGGCGTCGAGGCGTTCAGTCGACATACCTTGCCTGGATCTTCGCCACCGTTGACGATGCTGGTGGTGGGAGGAGCGACGTTCACAACCTCAAATCCCGCAATGGCGAAACCACGAGCCAAAATGCAGAACAATCTTCGACAGATTCTATTGGCGTGTTTGAACTTTGAAGCCGCGTGGATGAAGTTTCCAGCTACGGGCACCCAAGACGCAGATGGGAAGCCGCTGTTGAGTTGGCGGGTACATATTCTGCCGTTTATCGAAGAGAGGGAACTGTACGAACAGTTCCATCTGGATGAACCTTGGGACAGTGAGCATAACAAAACTCTGATCGAGAAAATGCCAAAGATTTATTGCCACACGGATATGAAATCGAAAGATGGGAAAACGGTTTTCCTGGGCATTGCAGGTGAAGGCGGCGTGTTGGGGTCACCTCAAGAAAAATCCATAGGCGAAGTTGGATTTGGTCAAATCGTTGATGGTTCCTCCAACACGGCTTTGGCGGTGGCGGTCGAACCTTCCTCAGCGGTGATTTGGAGTAAGCCAGATGATCTCCAGGCGGACGATGGAGAAAAGGTCATTGAAGTGACCGATGAAAATGAGAAGGGAACGACGGTCGGGTTAGCCGACGGCAGTGTGCGCGTGTTCGAAGATTTGGATGCCGACACGTGGGAGTTGCTGATGAAGATTTCAGATGGTCAAGTCATTGATATCGACGCTTTGGCAAAATAACAGGACGTTTTGATGGAAATGACTTCGGCTCAAGCCGTGTATCAAGCACTGCAGCAGAGCAACTTAAAATTGGTTTTGGCCGAGAGCTGCACCAGCGGTTTGGCGGCTGCGATGATGGGAAGTGTGCCGGGCGTTTCGGGCTACTTCTGTGGTTCTGCGGTCACCTACCGGGTTGATAGCAAGTCGCAATGGTTGGGGATTCGGCCGGATCTGATCGAAGCTCACACGGCCGAATCGCCCGAGATATCGTTGGCAATGGCGTTGGGTGTGCTTGATCGGACGCCAGAAGCAAATCTATCGGCAGCGATCACCGGCCATCTGGGGCCAGGGGCACCGCCTGAGAAAGACGGCATTGTCTACGTTGCCGTCGCCAGACGCGCCGGGGGAAAACGGGTGACGAAGTGGGAGAGCTTCACTTTGGAATCGTTGGAGCGAGGGGCGCGGCAGGAGGAAGCGGCACACGCGATGTTGGATTACGTGGTGAGGGTTGTTGAGGGGCGTGATTCTTTTGGGGAGGTGGGAGGCAAATAGAGGATTTCAGATTTCAGATTTTGGGTTTTGGATTTTGGAAATTAGAAATTAGAAATTAGAAATTAGAAATTAGAAATTAGAAATTTCCGTCAGCGAAACCGGACACGAAGCGATTCTGTTTTTCCCAACTGCTCTAACCACCACTCTGCTCTAACCTTCGTTCTGCCATCGCACAAAAATCAGCGCTACAATCAATGCCAATGAAACTGCGGCCAGAACCTTTCGCGGTCAGCGCTGTCGTTCCGGCGCCCGAAAATGGATCCAGTACCACGCCACCCTCGGGACATGAGGCGTCGATGCACGTCTGCACCAATTGCTGAGGGAACACCGCGAAATGTGCTTCGCGGAATTTTGACAGGCTGATCGACCAGACCGTGCGTTTGTTGCGTCCCTTGGGATGGAAAGCTTGGTCCCAGCGGCCGTCGTGCAAGTTGTTGTCGCCCCCATTTTTACCGGCCTCAGGGGTGCCGCCGCGTTTGCCAAAATGAGTCCGGCCGCCTTTCATCTTTGATTTTTCCGAAAACGTGACGTGCGGTTCTCGAACCTTGTCGGCGTCGTAGAAGTAGTCTTTTGAATTACTGAAAAAGAAAATGTATTCGTGGTCGGTCGTTGGACGCGTCTTAACCGCCGAAGGCATTGCGTTGGGTTTGTGCCAGATACAGTCGCTGCGGAGAA
>CAKZVF010000198.1 GCA_937921995.1 uncultured Pirellulaceae bacterium | reverse complement strand
GCGCCGCGTCGCTTACGCGTCCAAGACGGTTTCGCGGACAACTTCTTCGACCGATGTCGTACCATCGTGCATGAACGCGATGCCGGTGTCTCGCAACAGCCGCATCCCTTTCTCTTTGGCTTTGTTTCGTAATTCGTCAGTGGTTCGGTTCTCAATAATCATTGTACGCAGTTCGTCATCCATGATCATCAGTTCGAACAAACCGACGCGGCCCTTATAGCCTGAATTACTACAGCTATTACAGCCGGCTCCGTGATAAAATTTCTTACCGGCCACTTCTTCGCGCGTCAGATCCAACTCGGCCAGATCTTCGTCGGAGATGTCTACCTCTTCACGACATTCGGGGCAAATCCGCCGCACCAGACGCTGAGCCAAAATCGCTTCCACTGTGGCCGTGATCAGGAACGTGGGCACGCCCATGTCTTTCATCCGCGTGACAGTGCTGGGGGCATCATTGGTGTGCAACGTGCTGAAAACCGTGTGACCGGTCAAGGAAGCCTGCACCGCGATTTCGGCCGTTTCAATATCACGAATTTCGCCGACCAGAATCTTATCGGGATCCTGACGCAAAATCGCCCGCAGGGCCAACGCGAAGGTCACGTCAATCGAGTGATCGATAGGAATCTGAATGATGCCGTCGATGTCGTATTCGACAGGGTCTTCGGTGGTGATCAGTTTGTCTTCGATGGTGTTGAGTTCGCTGAGGGCCGAATACAGCGTCGTCGTTTTACCCGATCCCGTCGGACCGGTTACCAGAATGATTCCATTGGGGCGGTCGATGACTTCGCGGAACTGAGCCATCAGATCCGGTTCCATTCCGACGTTGTTCAGATCCAGCGAAACCACACTCCGATCCAACACTCGGCAAACCACACTTTCGCCAAACATCGTCGGCAACACGCTCACCCGCAAATCGACCGGGTGGCCGCCGACGGTCAGTTCGATACGTCCGTCTTGGGGAAGCCGTCGTTCGGAAATGTTCAAACCGGCCATCACTTTGATCCGCGTGGTGATCGCAAACGCCAAGTGACGTGGTGGTGGCGGCATTTCCTTCAGCACACCGTCGGCTTTGATGCGGATGCGGAATTCGTCTTCGAACGGTTCGAAGTGAATGTCGCTGGCGTGATCCTTGATCGACAGCAACAACACCATGTTCAATAGTTTCTTCACCGGCGCACTGTTGGCCAATTCGGTGACGTCGGACAAGTTGATCGGGCCTTCGCCGCCGAGCCTGGCGGTGGCTTCTTTGAGGTCTTCGTCGACCTTGAGATCTTCGATGACCTTGGCGATGCTGTCGGTCGCATCGTTAAAGTATTTGTCGATGGCCTTGAGAATCTGAGCTTCGGTGGCGACCTTGAAACTAATCTCATGGCCCAAGAACCGTCGCAATTCATCTTGCATCCCAATGTTCTGGGGATCGCAGGTGGCCAATGTCAAAACACCATCGTTCAAGCTCAACGGCACGACGCGGTAAAGCTGCGCCATCTCATTGGAGACCGCTTCGCGCGTTTCGGGCTTGGGAGCTTCCAGGTGCTCCATATCGATCGTTTTCAAACCGAATTGTTCAGCCAGCGCTTGGATCAACTCTTCGTCGCTGACCAAACCCATGTTGACGGCAATTCGTCCAATCAAACCACGGCTCTGCGACTGCTCTTCGACGAGCATTTCGAGCTGATCATCGTTGATCGTACCGAGATCGACTAAAATTTGACCTAGTTTCCGGACAGCCATGAAAGGTTACTTTTATTGATTAAGGTTTGAAGTTATTTAACACAGTAGCTTGGGCACTCTTGCCCGAGCAAAATTTACACTTTCGACGGCGCGAAAGTTCGGTCGGGCAGGAGTGCCCAACCTACGCGCCGCGTTTTATTTTTCACTCATCATCTTCTTCATCTAAATCGTCTTCGTCTAATTCGATGCCTTGTTCCATCTGCTTCCGCTTGCTGGCGATACGTTTGGCCAGCACGTCGGGCTGCTGAGCCTTCGACAGCGCGTCTTCCATGGTGATCTTTTCATCAACCCAGTGCTGGTAAAGATTGTCGTCCATCAGCATCATGCCGAATTTCGCACCGGTTTGAATCGCCGAGTTAATCCGGAAGGTCTTGTTCTCACGGATCAGGTTTCCGATACCCGGCGTCACGACCAGCGACTCAAACGCCGCCACGCGACCACCGCCGATACGCGGCAGTAGGGTCTGGGCCAGCACGCCGATCAACGACGTCGACAACTGGGTACGAATTTGATCTTGCAGGTTACCAGGGAACGCGTCGATCACGCGGTTGACGGTACCTTGAGCACTATTAGTGTGCAGCGTCCCGAAAACAACGTGCCCCGTTTCCGCCGCCGAGATCGCGGCTTCGATCGTTTCAAGATCACGAAGTTCGCCAACCAGAATCACGTCCGGATCCTGACGCAACGCCCGCCGAATCGCCTCGGAGAAGCTCGGCACATCGACGCCGACCTCGCGCTGGTTCACGGTGGATTTTTTGTGGTAGTGATAAAACTCGATCGGATCTTCGATCGTAATAATGTGATGGTCAACGCGCTCGTTAATGAAGTTCACCAGCGACGCCAACGTCGTACTCTTACCCGAACCTGTCGGCCCGGTGACCAAGATCAGACCGCGCGGACGCATAATCAATTTTGTGAACACGTCCGGCACGCCCAAAACTTCCGGCGGCAGCATCTCGTTGGGGATCTGCCGCAGCACCATCGCGATGTGGCCGCGCTGTTTGAAAATCGACACGCGAAAACGAGCCGCGTCGCCGTAGGCAAAACCGAAGTCAGCACTGCCGACCTCTTGAAGTTCGCGCTGACAGCGCTCGGGCGTGATCGACTTCATCAGCGCCACGGTATCATCAGCCTCAAGGTCCTTGGTCTCCAGACGTCGCAAACGCCCATGCAGCCGAAACACAGGTGGCTGGCCGGTGGTGATGTGAATATCACTGGCACCTTGCTTCACACATGCTTCGAGCAATTTATCAATAAGAACAGTGGCCATTTATTTTCCAATAAGGGATTCAGGGTTCAGGGAGCAGTAAACTGCAATCATTCAATAAATTAGATGATCGGCGCGCTCACGGAACATAAGGTCATCGAAATGACTTAATTACTTAGCGAAAGTAGAAGAGATAAGGCGGGAGATGGAAGTTATCAGCAGGACCCGGTGAACCGAAATTCCCCAAAATTCCTTCTGACAGCTGTATTGTTTGCAGTCGACGGTTCAAAGTCTAAGAAAATGGTCGAAAAACCTGCAAAACGGCGGATTAAGTGGCCAAACCGCCCGCAAAAATCACTAAGGTGAAATTAAACGCCATCCTGCTCGGTCTTCTTCGCAACGCGATAAACCTCGTCAAAGGTCGTATAACCTTCCACCACTTTCTTGAGTCCATCACCGAACAGCGTCGTCATCCCGTTGGCCATCGCGTATTCGCGGATGAGGTTGGCGGGCGTGTTTTCAAAGATCATCTCCCGAACTTTGGCGTCGATCATGAGGATCTCGTGTATCCCCATCCGCCCGCGATATCCGGTTTTTCCGCACGTATTACAGCCCTTGCCTCGTCGGAAGTTCGCCTTGGCAATCTGTTCGTCGGTTAAACCGGCTTCTTTAATGACGGCCTCAGACGGGGTGAATTTCGTCAGACATTTCTTACAATTGGTCCGCACCAGACGCTGTGCCAAAATGGCCACCACCGAACTGGCGACCAAATATCCAGGCACTCCCATGTCAATCATCCGTGTCACAGCTGTGGGCGCATCGTTCGTGTGTAGAGTACTAAAAACTAGGTGTCCCGTTAAACTGGCTTGGATTCCCATCGATGCGGTCTCAGCATCTCGCATTTCTCCCACCAGAATCACATTCGGCGCTTGGCGAAGCATCGCGCGAATAATCCGTGCGAAGTCCAATCCGATGTTGTGTTTCACTTCGACTTGGTTGATTCCAGGCAGGTAATATTCCACCGGATCTTCGGCGGTGATGATCTTCCGATCGGGCCGGTTGAGACTGTTTAGGGCTGCGTAGAGGGTAGTCGTTTTGCCAGATCCCGTTGGGCCGGTCACCAGGATAATTCCGTTAGGCCGTTTAATCAGACTTTGGAACTTCTGAAAAGTCTCCTCCGAGAACCCCAGTTGCCGGACACCTACGCGGATATTGTCCTTATCCAGCAGACGCAACACGGCAGATTGTCCGTTGTTGGTGGGGATGATACTGACGCGCAAATCGAGCTCTTTTTCGCCGACGTTGACTTTGATCCGTCCGTCTTGTGGACGTCGTCGTTCGGCGATGTCGATACTGGCGAGGATCTTCACACGGGAAATAATCGCACCCAACTGACGACGCGGCAGTTTATCACGTTCGCGCAAAACACCGTCGATTCGATAACGGATCCGGACGCGGTCTTCGAAGGGTTCGATGTGGATATCCGACGCCCGCAGCTGGACCGCTTCGGTGATCATCATCTGGACCAGACGCACGATCGGAGCGCTGTTTTCGTCGTCGGCGGCTCCATCGGCGGCTGCTTCGTCTTCGACGGTTTCGGTAAAGTCGATTTTGGTGTCGGTGAATTCCTGCAGCATACTATCGGCCGATTCACCCTCGATTTGCCCGTAGACACGGTTAATCGCGGCGGTAATACTCGACCGAGTCCCCAAAACGACTCGCACATCGCGATTAAGAATGAATCGCAGTTTTTCGGTGGTTTCCACGTCCCCCGGTTCGCTCATCACGACCTTGAGGCTATTGCCATCGACGGCGATGGGCAGCACGTTATTCTCACGGGCGACCGCTTCGGGCATCAGTTCGACGACGGTTTCGGGAATGTCGACTTTGTTCAGGTTCACATATTCCATGCCGTTGGCTTTAGCCATGGCTTTCATCAGGTGTTCTTCGCTGACGTATCCCAGTTTCACCAAGGCCAAACCAAGATCGATGTTGTCTTTCCGCGCCATCTTGTCGGCGTCGATGACTTGATCTTTGGTGACGATTTTGTGTTTAACCAGCAGTTTGATATAGGCTTCAACGGCCATAGGTTGTTTCTTCGTTGGGGTTGGTGTGTCGAAAGATTCTTGCGTGGAAAAGGAAGCGCTGAGCCGATTCAGTACTGCGTCGTTACACTTATAAAATAGTCGATTATCGTGATTTAGGCAAAGATTTACGCGAAAGATTTTGGTTTGATAAGCGCGATCAGCGTGTACGGGCAAGAGTGCCCATCCTACCTCGTTGATCGCAATTCATCTACTAAATCAACAGCCTGGCGGGTCCGGTGGGTCAGGTAATACCACCCCCGTTTATTCTAACCATCTTGAACCTGCCGGTGCGATGGCGACGCCACCGGGGCGGAATAATTTGGGGCGCGGCAAGAATCTTGGTTCAAACCCGAACCGAATGCCAAGGTTATCTCGGTTGGCATCATAGTTGGCCGCGATCTCCAACAGGAACGATTCCCCTATATAAACCACGCCCAGACGCTGGCCGATGGTGCCGGTTTCTCCGAAGTCGACTTGGAATCCACCCTTGAGCCCCCATTTGTCGCTCATGCGATACGTTCCGGTTCCGGTGATGATGTTACTGCTGAGCGGGCCTTCGATGGACCGAACGCCCAGAAAGACGTTCCCGACTTCGGGCCGCTGCGCGTAGGCTCCGACACTGACGGTGCGGAGTCCGTCGGAGAAGAAGTCAAAGAATCCATCGGAGACCAACGACACGCGATCACCAATGTGGTAGCGGAAGTCGTAGGTCACCATCCCCAATCCGGTTCCAAAATTATCACGATCAGCATTGGGGAACACGACGCCCTGAACATCGAAGTTGACCAAGTCGATGATGCGCTGACGTCCCGGAGCACCGCGTTTGGTCTGCCAGCGCTGCCTCACGCCTAACTTGACCGTCGATAGATCATCGAAGATCTCGCTCGATGGTGAAGTCACATTGCTTTGCAGTCCTGACCGCAAGGCGAAAAACCGTTCGTCATACTGCAACGGCGTGTCACCACCGGGAGCGATGCCAAACGTCGAAAACGCGAACCGCCGTCGGAAGTGTTCTTGCGAATCATCATCGAGCGCGTCGTACAGCGGCAGTTCATTGATATCCTGAGTCGCATCGGCAAACGACGCGTCCATGTCAAAGGTAACTTTATGT
>CAKZVF010000197.1 GCA_937921995.1 uncultured Pirellulaceae bacterium | reverse complement strand
CGGGTAGTTCCCATCGGCGATCAGCACTTGAGAGAAATGACCGGAGCCAGCGAGGGCTTGAAGAATTTCGGGATGAATTAGTTTGGAGTTAAGCATGACTATTTTTTAGGTTATGGTTTTGAGATCTGCAGCCAATTTACTTCAACAACTTCGTCAGCGTCCGATCCAGCGTATTGGCAAACGTTTGAACATCTTTTTGATTCTGAGGACGCGGCCCAGAGGTTTGCACGCCCGCGGCGCGGAATTGTTCCATCAGATTCCGCGTTGCCAGTTTTCCGTGAACGGTGGAATCGTCGAACACTTGCCCGCGTGGTCCGATCGCAATGGCATCCTTTTCAACGACGCGCGCCGCTAAAGGAATGTCTCCGGTGATCACGACATCACCGGAATTCATTTGCTGCACGATTTCGTTGTCGGCGATGTCGGCTCCGTAGGGCACCGTCACCATGCTGAATAAATCGGAGGCGGGCACTCGCAAGGACTGATTGGCCACCAAAACGGTTTTAATTTTCAACCGCTGAGCCGCTTTGAAGACGATCGCGCGAATCGCGCCAGGACAAGCATCCGCATCGATCCAGATTGTGAGTTGAGTTTCTGCCATGCCAACTAGAACCAAACAGGGGGCGCGATTAAAATCCAGCCATGAACAAACCGGGATTCGAATTTGAACTGCTTCACCAAGACAAACATTGTAACGCTCGACTGGGTCGTTTGACGACGCCCCGAGGCGTCATTGATCTGCCCACGTTTATGCCCGTGGGGACCTGCGCCACGGTAAAAGGACTTACCACGGGCCTGCTAAATTCTACCGGTGCGCAAATTATTCTGGGCAACACTTACCATCTGCACCTGCGTCCCGGGGAAGATGTCGTGGCGGAAATGGGCGGGCTGCCAAAATTCATGGACTGGAACAAACCGATGCTGACTGACAGCGGCGGGTTTCAGATCTTCAGCCTGGCGAAACTGACCAAGATCGACGAACAGGGGGCTAAATTCCGTTCGCACATTGACGGGTCGCTGATCGAAATTTCGCCCGAAAAAAGCGTCGCCATCCAGCAATCGCTCGCCGCCGACATCGCGATGGTTTTTGATCACGTGATTGAACTGCCCAACAAACGGTCGGTCGTCAAAGACGCGATGGACCGTACCATCCGATGGGCCGAACGTTCGCGTGATGCGCATACGCTTGAGTCGCAGATACAATTCGGCATCGTCCAGGGTGGCCTCGACGAAGGTCTGCGGAAGGAATGCAGCGAAGCCTTGGTGGGGCTCGATTTCCCAGGCTATGCGATCGGCGGGCTGAGCGTCGGCGAACCACCGGCGGAAATGTATCGCATTCTTGATCACACAACGCCTTACTTGCCTGAAGACCGGCCGCGTTACTTGATGGGCGTTGGAACGCCGGTTGATTTGCTTGAATCAGTCCGACGTGGCGTCGACATGTTCGACTGCGTCATGCCGACTCGAAATGGCCGCAATGCAACAGCGTTCACCGACAGTGGCAAAGTGAAGATGAGGAATCGATGCCATGAACGTGATCCTTCGCCGCTGATGGAGGGCATCGACACGCCTTACGCTCACCTCAGCCGGTCTTATCTACGCCACCTATTTATGGCAAAGGAAATGCTGGGGCCGATCCTGTTATCGCTGCATAATATCGCTTATTACCAGCGATTGATGGCTGAGGCCCGTGAAGCGATCGCGGCCGATTGTTTCCTGGACTTCTATCATGAGCGCACCGGTGGCTGGAATGCGTGATGCTAAGATGCGTGATGCTGATGAATGCGTGATGCTAAGTTAGGCTATCTTGAGCAGGGCAGGGCGGGCAAATGAATGGTCCGGGCTGCCTTAGCCAATGCCGCTTGCGTCAAGTTGATCGGCCGCCTTGCCGAGCCCTCTGCGAACCTTGTAATTCTCGGCAAAACAACGTTTCATTGGCCTTGGCAGGATTAGACCACGAATTTAAGATATCGACTTGTTTTTGGGCATCATAATGCTTTCGCGCGAGTGAAAGCTGTTCAAAACGCGACAGATCGATCTATGTGAACACCTTCTGAGCGCGGTCAAAAACGATTCTAACGGGATATTCGTGGACTATATATTTGCAATTTGCCTTTCTGTGCTCGCACAGACTCAGACAACGACTTCATCAGCAGCCGGTGCCGCTGGTGAGGCGGCGAAAGAGGCTGCTCCGAGTTTTTTTTCAGAGATGCAATATATGTTGCCGGCGATGCTGGCAATTATGGTCCTTTATTTCCTGTTGATGGTACGACCGCAACAGCAAGAACAATCAAAAGTCTCCGAGAAACTGGCCAATCTAAAAAAGAACGACCGCGTCGTTACCGCCGGTGGCATTTTAGGAACCGTCGTGAGCTCACGCGCGGAATCTGAATACACCACGATTAAGATTGACGAAGCCTCCAACACCAAGATGCAGATTCGCACCACCTCGATCGTTCGCGTGCTGACCGATGAAGACCAAAAATCGGGTACAGCTTCTGGCAAGAAGTGATCTTTGATCGCCCA
>CAKZVF010000196.1 GCA_937921995.1 uncultured Pirellulaceae bacterium | reverse complement strand
GGCGCGATGAACAAGATCGTGTCCTTGTACGAAGCCGGATTCCGGGGGGCCTTGATCGCCGCGTCGGCCGGCAACCACGCACAAGGCGTTGCTCTGGCGGCGAAGAAGCTGAAGCTAAAAGCAACCATCTTCATGCCGGTCTCCACCCCCAAGGTAAAACAACAAGCCGTCAAAAATTTCGGCGGTGACCTGGTTGAGATCCGCTTGCACGGTGACAAGTTCGACGAAGCGGCACTGGCGGCCAAAGCATTCGCAGATGCCAACGATGGCCAAATCATCGCTCCCTACGACGATCTGTTGGTCATCGCAGGTCAGTCCACCATCGGCTTGGAAATCGTCAAGGATATAGACAACTCTCCAACGCATGTGTTTCTTCCTATCGGAGGCGGTGGTATGGCGGCGGGCGTTGCTTCGGTCCTGCGAACGGCATTCCCAGACGCCAAGCTGATCGGCGTCGAAGCAAGCCAACAGGACAGCATGGGCACCTCGATCGCCGCAGGACAGCCAACGACATTGCCTGCGGTCGACCGATTCTGTGACGGCACCGCCGTTGCTCGGCCGGGGCAACTGAATTTCAAAATCTGCCAGGCGTTGCTGGACGGTTTCACATCGGTCAACAACGATGAGGTTTGCAACGCGATCCAGTACCTTTGGAACGAAATGAGAATCATCGTCGAACCTTCGGCAGCGCTGGGCGTCGCTGCAGCACGGAAGGCCGATCTGGGTCCCTCAGATCATGCGTTGACCGTACTATCGGGGTCCAACGTCGATTTCATGACGCTTCCGAAAATTGCCAAACGAGGTCGTGATGATATCCCCGAGGAACGTTATTTTTGTTTCGAGATTGGCGAAAAACCCGGTCAACTGATTGGCGTTCTGGATCACTTTTTCAGTACCATGAACATCATCGACTTCCAGTACGGAAAGGTCGCCAATGAAATTGCCTATCCGGTGATCGGCGTCGAGGTTCCTCGATCTGAACATGATCAACTGGAGCTGTTCCTCAAGGACCCAGCGATCCCGCCCTTCAAAGAAGTCACCGGAGCCGCGTCGGTCGCGTTTCGCGTGATCCCCTTTCGCGTCGACCTGCTAGAAAATCCATTCTTTGCGGTGATCGGATTTCCTAACCGTCCCGGTGCGTTGCGGGACTTCATGCGGGTAGCCAGCCAATACGCCAACGTGTGCTACATGAATTTTGTCGATTCAGGGCAAGAACTGGAACGGGCGCTGATGGGTTTCGAGACAGCAACGAAAGAACAGGCCAAGGATTTCCACCAATGGTTGATCGATTCGGAAACAGTCTTCGAAGAGATCCCAATGGAAACGATCAAACACCTCAGCCAATCCGACGGTAATTCATCGGATTTTGCAGCAGACTTCATCCGCCGCGCCTAACAGCGTCGTGGACGAAGCAACGATTCCTGTTGGCTTAGGTCACGTGGCCTCGTCCGCTTCACCATGCGTTTCCTTACGCCAAAGATTCCTTGTATTCTTTCACGGCCGATACGACCACGCCTTCGCTTGGAAACTCGTTTCCTTGTTCATGCTTTGAATACATCACGTTATCGTCGGCGGTGATTTTAAAGACGCCGCCGCTGCCGGCAACCAGTTCAGGTTTAACACCAAATTCGTTCTCAATATCGGCCGCCAAACTGGTGGCCTGTGGGAGGTAAAATCATGATGTGCAGTATTCGATTTTTATCTTCACTACTTATTCCTTTCAAAAAAAATTTATCAATTCCGCACCCGATTTAGTTCAAACTAAAACTGGGAGGGAATTCGCTTGTGGTTCCTGAACTTTCCATTTGCTTCGCCAGTCGACGCATAACTTTCAGGATGAACTGAGCCCTTTGCACCACGCTGTCGATTTCGAGAGCCTGCTGTAACTCCATCGGCGGTGCACCGCAAGAATAGCAGATCAAATCGACCAGCTGCCCCGTACCTACATCGCTTTCAAGTAAACTGTCCAAGGACGCGCGATCAAGATGCGATTGCGATGGCAACATCTCCAAAAATTGATCGACAACCTGTTGCCGCACATTTTGCAGTTGGTCTTCCGGTTCATCGGACTCGCTGTTGACCAGCAATTCAACTCGCGCTTTGCGAAACTCGAGTTCAAAATTAACTTCTTCCAAAATGCGAGCTCGTCTGACTCCCGCCAAAAGTAAGTTGTAGCGCCCGTCCTCCATTTGCGTATGCGTCATGATCTTGCCGATGCAAATGGTGTCAAACAATGCCGGCCGATCACCAGCAGTGCTAAGCTGCGTCGGCTTCACCATGGCCATCGCGATCAATTGATCGTCCGCAATCGCTTCCTCGACCATCGCCTTGTAACGCGGCTCAAAAATGTGCAAAGCCTGCACAACGCCAGGAAACAGCACCACATTGGGCAGCGGAAACAGCCGCACGATGCCTGAAAAACTATCAGGAAGATCTAATTCAGCTTTGGCCATTATGGTTTACTCGTCAAAAGACATGAACAAACGGAGCACGTACCACAGCATCAATGCAACCGAAGCAAACAAAGATAACGACGCGGCGACGTACTGCGAAGTTCGGTAACTGTGCAAGACATTGGAAGTGCTGTAGAGGATGCTGCCGGCGGCCAAAACAATCATCGCAATCGAGAACCAGACTCCCAATGGGAATCCTAAACAGATGCTGGCCACGATCAGCGCTAACGCCACAAGTCCGCCCACACAAATTGCCGAACGCAAGAACGAAAAGTCTGCCTTGGTGAAAAAGACGACGAACGTCAGCCCGCCAAAAACCACGGCGGTGACGATACCGGCCGAAACAATCGTGTCCGGTGCAAAACGCTCGGCAACGTAAAGCAGCGGTAGAAACATAACAGCTTGCGCGAGCACGTAGAGGCCGAGCCCCAGATACTGCATGGAGCGCGATGTATTACTGTGAGCCCAGCGGTCGGCGATGTAGCTGACCACCATGAAACCGCCCAAAAACAGCAACCACGTATAACCCGAAGTGACCGTCGCCGCGAACTGACCAATCTGTTCGTTGAACAGAGTCAGCGCGATCGCGTCGATCGCTGCGAAGGCAAGGATCGCCCCCAGCAAATGCAAATAAGTATTTCGAATGAATGCCGCGCGCTCGTCAACGGCCGCCTGGGCAGCAATATCGCCGAAGGGAACGTAAGGTGCTTGGTAAGGATTCTCGCTCATTGTTTTTCCGATGTTCTATCTGAATGGGTGATTGGCTGCACAGAAAATAGCCGCACGCTAAATCGCCTTTATCACGGCCAGACGTGCAACGATGATATTATTGCATATCTTTGCATAAATTCGAGTTTATCAATACGACAATGGGTTCACGTCATTGTCCTGCGTCGATGAAAAGCCGACCCTAATTGAACAGATATCTGCCACTCCAACGAAAATCGCCAATGACATCGCCGTTTTAGTTAAGTTTTTCAACAAAAACATGTCTTTGCCGCTTTTTTACATCAAGCCAAACATCAAACTCCAATCCCGCGAAAAAGTTCGAGACCGCGAATTTTGTGCTGCTTGACACAGCCGCCATACCACCGCAAAATCCTTCCTCCGCAGTGCGGAAACCTTGCTGCGTTGCTTGCATGCCCCATCACTCCGAGAACCGCCATGATTCTTTCCGGATGCGAAATTGAAAAACGACTCGGCTCTGACATAAAAATTGACCCGTACAAACCGGAAAACCTTAACCCCAATAGCTACAACCTGACGCTTCATACGGACGTTTTGATCTATGAAGAGGTCGTGTTGGACATGAAGAAAAGCAACCGCATCAAGCGGATGGAGATCCCTGAATCGGGACTGACGCTCGAGCCCCACCGGCTCTATTTGGCCCGCACCGTCGAACGCACAGAGACGCATAATTTGGTGCCGATGATCGAAGGCAGATCTTCCATCGGTCGATTGGGGTTGTTTGTCCACGTTACAGCCGGGTTTGGCGATGTTGGATTTGCCGGATATTGGACGTTGGAGATGTTTGCCGTCCAACCGGTCAAGATCTACCCGGGCGTTGCGATCTGCCAAATTTTCTACCACGAAATCGCAGGCGAGGTCAAAGAGTACCAAAGCGGGAAATATCAAAACAACAAGGGCATCCAGCCGAGCCTGTTGTATCGGGAGCTCAACCCCGACGGTGCCGAGTACGAAGATCCGCAACTGGAACTTGGTTTTTAGCAAACCACTGTTAAGCCCCGTTTAACGACAAGCCGGCAGGCGTTCGCGTCCGGCGGCAAAACACGAAGTCGCCTGCCGGCTCGTCGTTAAACTCAAAAACTCGCAAGCACATTGTATTGCCGTCGTGCGAAACCGCACCTTGCGCCACCTCAACCGTGGCCCTCTGCCAGCACTTCTTGGCAAACCTTAACGCCAAAACGGGTCGTGAGTTCGCCTGAGCGCGGCAAACGGCGTTTTTACTGGATTTGCTAAAGTTGAAACTTGTTTCGAAATCGGTGATTGATAAATTTTCTTTTGTGGCAAGTCGACCGCCGATCCTTCGGTTTCGATTTGCTGAATTATCTCTCCCATTTCGAACCCCAAAGAACGTATGGCAACGTCAGTCTCCGAAATTGATCTATTGATTCAGAATGCTCGACTACGCGACGAGATGGAACCGTATCTCGACGAATCGGTTTATCTGGTGGACCTAGATCGCATGACGACCGTTCACGAAAATGAGTTCCTGTCTTCGATGCTGGCCTGGGAAAAAGCTCCCGTGCTGCCGATCAGCCAATGGTTTTCGCCCGAACTGAAACTGAAGCCTCATCAAGATTTCGATGATGAAGCCCTGGCTGCAGAACTTGACCGCGTGATTCATTTACTGTTTGAGAAGAAGATCGCGCTGCTTCAGTCAGGCCATCTATCGGATCGCCAGCTGTATTGCTTGATCGCCCGCGACATCCTGCCGGCCCAAGAGAAAATGGTTCAGCTTCCCGGACGCGACGTGCTGCAGTGGCAGTGCTTCAATCCAGACGATGAAGAATCGTGGTTGCGATTTTACGCTTCCGATGCACAGCGCGCCGACTGGGCGGTCGAGAACAACCTGCGTCTTCCGCCCAAGGAAGACCTACCGTTCCCAAGACGATTGCCCTACAGCGCGTAAGGCTCGTAGTGGACGAGGCAACGAATCCAGCGGGGCAATAAAACTTTCCATCACTCGCCGCTTTTCATAGCGGCGTTTTTTATGCGCCGGATTTATTGCGCCGGTATTTATTGCGGCGTTTAATAGCAGTTCTGGAATGGCAGTTCTGGACTCGTGGCCTCGTCCACTACCACGGTGCCGTTACGCTGCGTCTTCGTCGGATCGGACGATCTTCAGTTTGGGTTGGCCCTGGTCACGCGGCGGAGCAGACTCTTTCTTATCGAACACCAAACGGTTGGTCCGCCGGACGCGCTGAAATGCTTGCTCGCCGACCATCTTTTCACCCGATTCGGCCCAACTTTCGGCCGTATCGCACAGACCGTTCATCAATCGCTGCACGCTCCCCCGCCGCGCTTCGAGTTCCTCGCGCGACGATTTACGCGGGATATAAATCTTGGGTCCAAACACGATTCGAACGCGTGATAACGGACGAGGAATCGCGAACTTGTCCCAAGTATTCAAGCGGTATGCGTTTGAAATCCCTACGCCCACCGGCACCACTGGCATCCCCAACAGCGACGCCAAATAAATCGGCCCGAGCGCCATCTCGCGCCGCGGCCCGCGCGGTCCATCGGGGCTCAACGCGAGACTGGACGTTTTGCCGTACCGCTTCAGTTGGCGAATGGCGGATGATCCACCGCGCGACGTGCTGCCTCGAACGACATTCATCCCCGCCGACAGCGCGGTCTGATTGACCCACTCGCCATCGCGATGTTTCGAACAAAGGATGGTCAAGGGCGTGCTTCCCCAGCGTGGGAGGACGACACTGATGTACTCATGCCAAAACGAGAAGATCACGTGTTCGTTGTATTCCGGCCGCGCCGGATCGACGCTGCGGTCGTAGTAACAGATTCGCAGGTTCAGCAAATCAAAAGCGCGTGGCAGGATCAACGAATTGATTTTACCAAATGCTACCTGCTGTCGCGTTGCTACTGAAGTATCGCTCACTTTGATCGTGCGTCCTTGCTGATGTTGCGTTGCTGGTTGATTAAACGCCGTAAGGCTAAATCCTCGACGCCGCAACAGTCTAAAACAAACCTATCCCTACCAAACCCTATCACTACCAAACTTACCCTGGCCAAACTCCCGAGAACACCTCCGTCGCAGGCCCGTCCATAAACACGTGATTGGTTTCTTCCACCCATTCTAGAACCAGCGTGCCGCCAAGCAAATGGTTGGTCAGCTTCCGCTGCGTTTTACCCGTCAGCACACCGGCAACGCAAACAGCGCTGGCTCCCGTGCCGCAAGCCAACGTCTCGCCCGAACCGCGTTCCCACGTGCGCTGTTTTACCTCTGTCGGCGATATCACTTCGATAAATTCGACATTTGTTCGGGCCGGAAAACGCGGATCACTCTCAATCATAGGCCCAATTCGATGCACCAAATCGTCAGTTGCATCGTCCACGTAGATCACACAATGCGGATTTCCCATCGAAACGCAGGTCACCTCAAACGTCTGCCCGTCGACTTCCAGCGGCGCACTGACGACCGCCAAGATGCCGTAAACATCGAAGTTGGCGGCAATCGTCGTCGGGACGTCGGCCGGTTTGAGAATCGGTTCTCCCATGTCGACCTTGACGGTGTCCACCTTCCCATCACGCTGACTGAGCGCGACCGACAGGACTCCCGCGCCCGTCTCCAGTTTCAGTTCCTCTTTGACGGCGATGCCGTGGTCGTAAACGTATTTGGCAACGCATCTCAAACCGTTGCCACACATTTCAGCTTGGCTGCCATCGCTGTTGAACATGATCATCCGCGCGTCGGCGACTTCTGAGGGGCAGATCAAAATCAAACCATCGCCACCGATTCCCTTGTTGCGATCGGCGACTTGGATCGCTAGTGCTGCCGGATCGTCAGGCGTGGGATTGTTGAAGCAGTCAACGTAAACGTAGTCGTTGCCCGCGCCATGCATTTTGGTGAAATTGAGAGTCATGGGTTTCTTGGTGGAATTGATAAAAGGGGGAGTCCAATGAAAACAGCGGTAGCGCGGAATCCAACTCCGTGCTACCGCTGGTGAATTTTTTAAACGAGTCCTGCCTTATGGCATTACTCGCCACGCAGTTTAAGACTCTGCTGCGTCAGCTTCTCACGAACCTCGGTCAGGCTGGTCACGCCGAAGTTTTTACACTCAAGCAAATCATCGGCCGACTTGCGAATGAGTTCGCCAATCGTCGTCAGCCCCAATCTCGTCATGCACTTCCGTGCCCGAACGGACAGATTTAGGTCAGACATCGGACGATCAAGCAATGCCTGTTCGTCTTCAGAGAGGTGGCTGACGTCGATAGGTTCGTCAGCGTCACCTTTTTCATGCGAGAATTGGCCAACCATTAAACCTTTGGATGACATGACTTCGCGGATTTCGACCAGTGACGTTTCGCCGAAGTTCTTACTGTTGAGCAGTTCCATCTCAGAGACCTTCGTCAGATCGCCCAGCGTCAAGATACCCATCTTTTGCAGGCAATTGCGGCTGCGAACCGATAGTTCGAACTGAGCGATCGGAATGCTCATCACGCCCGCAATTTGTTGTTTCTGCTTTTCACGGTCATGGTCGTACTGTTCATCCATCGACGCCATCGCGTCGGCGCGATAAAGCTTCGCGTGTTCGTTGGTTGGATGCGTTTCGAGGATCCGGTCATAGCAACGAACGGCGCGTTCGTACTGGTCGTGATCTTCGTACAGCAACCCCAGGTTCAACAAGGCACCGACGTTACAAGGGAACACGGCGACGGCACGTTGGTAAAGCTCCAACGCTTTCTCATCGTTCCCTCGGCGGTCGTTCTCAAGGGCCAACCCAAACAATGCACCGGCGTGAGAATCGTTCAGCTCAACCGCCCGTTCGTACAGCTTGCAAACTTCTTCAGGATTATCGCAACGCGCCGCGATTGTGGCACCACGCTGGTACAAGTATTCCGCGGTCTGTTCGATCGGGCCGAACAAGTCATCTAAAATCAGCATCGCGCCGTCGAGGTCGCGGGCCTGCCGTTTTGTCTCGGCGATGGCAACCAAGCAAAGGTCGTTGTCGTAACCAGCCGTCTTTGCCGATTCGTAACAAGTTATCGCTTGGTCGTTGTTCTTTAAGAAGAAATGGGACCGACCTTGGTAAAAGTAAGCCAACGCTCCACCATCGGCGCTGCTGAGCGTGTCGATCGCGTCTTGGTAGCGGCCCAGCAAATACTGACAGATACCTAAACGCACCGATGTGGCCGGCGTGCGTTCGGTTTGCTCTTCGAGTTCTTGCGTGATTTCGCGGAGCTGAGGGTACTGAGAATAATCATTACAGATGCGGTCTGCGATGATATCAATCTCTTTAGGGCCAAATGAACTGTTCGAAAGCAGGATATCTTTCAACTGAACATCAGTAACTTGTGACATCTACAAAAGCTCCAGAAAGCAAAATTGCGTAAAATTTTAGCGGGATATTTTAACTCGGCATTCTTGCATAAAGATCGCGTTTCTACAACAGTCAATCCCGATCAGTGGAGAATGCCAGATTGGCAGGCAAATATGGGCTCTCATCGTGAAACGTCAAAGGTTCGATATTGCTGGGGGCTTTGGCTGCATCGGGAAAACATGGCTCACCCCACCTTAGAGCTGGCTCCCGCACCGAACCTTAGCCGCTGGGCGCTAGCCGCGGGTTGCCGGGCCTTTACCAGAGGCACTGTGAAAACGTTGCTCAACGAACCAGCGGCTAGCGCCCTGCCGCTCACGGATCGCGCTGATGCACCTTCATAGCCAAGAAACGCAGCTCCCAGCCCGTCAGACGGAACCAGCTCACAAAATTTGTCCCTCCATCTTCCTCGTTGGCACAGCCCTTGCAACCGAAGTGGGCTCGCAGTCATTGGAGCTGACGTTTTTGCACCTTTGTGTCCAAAAATCAAATTTCGATGACTGACAAACAAATTAAAAAAAGAGATACTTCCCGCTCATAAGTACTAATTGGGGAGTGATCTCCGTTTTAGATATC
>CAKZVF010000195.1 GCA_937921995.1 uncultured Pirellulaceae bacterium | reverse complement strand
ACCGGCGTACTGGCCGACGGGACTTTCACGTCGATCCGTGACATCGTGCGCGGCAAAGATCCATTCGCTGAATTCAGGCGGACGGAGTTCGTGCGGTCGCCGGGACACTTTGAAGAGTTCGTGGAATCCATCAACTCGGGCGAACAAGCGGTTTCGAACTTCCCGGATTACGCTGGGCCACTCACGGAGACGATTCTGCTTGGCAATCTGGCTTTGTGGTCCAAGAAGAAAGTCCAGTGGGATGCGAAAACCATGATCGCAAAGGACGCTGACGAATCGACGCAGAAACTGATTCGGCACGACTATCCCGAACAGTTCACGATCCACAACGCGCTGGTTCACTAACGCTGAGTTTAAATTGAAACGTAGGTCAGACGGTAGTGGACGAGGCTACGAGTCCGGCCTCTCCATTACCCTTTGAGGCACCGTTTAATGCAGCTGCAGGATTCGTGGCCTCATCCACTACCCCAGAACGACGTAACGTCGCGCTGGTCGAGGGTTCGGGTCTGATGCCGTTTCTTTCAGCGGTGTCCACTTTCGGTCGTTCGGGCTGAAAACTCCAAACGCAGAGTCCCACGCATGGCTTAAATCGCGACAGTGGACTTTTTTTACCGGTCGAGTATTCACAAACGGCCGCGTTTTATATAATCCAGCGATCACATTTACAAACATTAAATTGGCGCAACCAAGTGCCTTCGAACAACATAGGCGGAAGCCGGAGTATCTGATGGATGAATTGAACAGTCGTGGCGAATCTTTGGCCGAAAGCTTCTTTGCCAAACGAGATAAAGAGCTGCTTGAAAAGCTGAAGCAAGAATTGGCCGGCGAAGAGGATCGTTCTGCGCTCAAGGCCGCTTCGGGCATCGAAGATGAAGCGGTTCTACAAGGCTTGGTCGATCAAGGTATCACGCCAGAATCGCTGACGGCAGTTTCGCTGATTCCGCTGGTCGCCGTCGCTTGGGCCGATCGCGAGATGGCCGACGGAGAGAAAAAGGCGATCCTGCAAGCCGCCACCGATGCGGGAGTCACATCCGATTCGACCGCATACAATGTCGTCGAAGGTTGGCTAGAGACTCGCCCCGATAATGAATTGCTGGACGCATGGAAAAGCTACGTCGCTTCGATCAAGGGCAAACTTGATCCCTCGGCGACCAGCCAACTGAAGCACAGCGTCATGACGCGATCCAAAGAAGTCGCCAGAGCCGCCGGTGGTTACCTCGGCATCAGCAAAATCTCATCCGCCGAACAAACCGTCATCGACGAATTGGAAGCCGCGTTTGCTTAACCGCGGTGGCTTCCAGCGTACGACCAAATAAGAAGACAAAAACCAAGACCGAAAATCACTTTTGATTTTCGGTTTTTTTTCATTGGCCTCTTACGCACTACCGCCCGTGTTAGTTCACTCATTTTTTGGGGCGAAACGCAGCGATCTTCTCTGGGTCGGTTTCTAAAAAAGGCCCGCCGATCAAATCGATGCAATACGGAATCGCGGCAAAGATCGCGTCCAAGCATTCGCTGATCGCTTTGGGGCTGCCGGGAAGATTGACGATCAACGATGACCCGCGAATGCCCGCCGTCTGACGTGAAAGAATGGCCGTCGGCACATACTGCAGGCTGACCGCGCGCATCTGTTCTCCAAAACCGGGCATCATTTTTTCGCAAACCGACTCGGTCGCCTCAGGCGTCACGTCACGCAGCGCCGGCCCCGTGCCGCCGGTGGTGACGATCAAACAACACCCTGCCCTATCGGCCAATTCAATCAACGTCGATTCGATGTCGGCAACGTCGTCGCTGATCAAACGATGTTCCGCTTGCCAGGGCGAGGTCAACGTCGCGGACAGATAGTCATTCAACGCCGGACCACCTCGGTCAACGTATTCGCCGCGGCTGGCTCGATCAGAAACGGTCACGATTCCAATTTTGGCGACGCTCATTTCGTCTTCTCCGCATCGGCGGCCGCGGGCTTCCATTGTTTGGCCAGTGCCTCAAGGGCCTCGTTTTGGTTCGGATCATAAGAAATCGTCGAAACGGTGACACTGCCCTCGCGCGTCGCAACGGTGTCAGTTCTCATAGGGGACGGCTTGGGCGCCGGTGAATTGGTGGCCCAATAGAAGGTACGTTTCTTCGGATCGGTGCCCTTTTGAAAATGGTACCCCAAAGGATTCGTTTCCACGGGGACAACTTCAAGTTTATAGTCCGTGGAGGTTACCGCCGCTGGCACGTTGATGTTCAGCACCGATCGCGCCGGCATCTTTGTCCAATCGGTGCGCTCGATCAGTGACCATCCGATCTCAGCGGCCAAATCAAAGTCGGGATTTGAGGTCGCTTCGACACTGATCGCGGCGGTGGGAAAGTCAAACATCGCGCCGGCAAACGCTCCGCCCACCGTGCCCGAGTGGCAAACGTTGATTCCGATATTCAACCCGCAGTTAATCCCGCTGATGATCAGATCTGGCTTCCAAGGACACAGTTCGTGGATGCCTAATTTGACACAATCGGCCGGAGTTCCGTTGACGGCGTAGCCTTGCAGATGATGGTCCCCGTCAACGACCGGGTTCGCAGTAAGAGGCCGCAGGAAGGTGATCGCTTGGCTGATGCCGCTTTGTTCGAACTGCGGAGCGACGACAAATACTTCATGCGATTTGGCGATGTGGCGAGCCAACGTTTTGATACCTTTGGCGAAATAGCCGTCGTCGTTTGTGATAAGAACCTTCATGTTTCCCTGCTGCTGAGATATTTTGCTGGCGGCGATGATAACTTAATTGGCTCGCCACGAATGCGTGATATCAAGCTATCGTCGATATCTCGTTGTCGCTACCGGCGCGACGGTTTTCTTGGCAATTTAATCGGCAAAGTGCGGCAATTTCAATGTGTCAGATCGTCTTGGCCGGGACGCAGAATTAGAGCGTCGCTAGCGTGATCATCGGTAAGGCAACAATCAGTGTTGCGAGGTTTTATCTTTTGCTTTATACGTTGAACCCAGAACGAGAGAAATGTTATCGGCGCCCAAGCGTCAGATAGCGCTAACAAACCTTTTTAAGTTCAGCCGTCAGTGATAGAGTCGCGGGAATTTATCACTATCCCTCCTCCTTGGGGCCGAGCGCAATTTAGCTTGATGAATTTGGTTTCTGGGTCAATCATTTCATTGGGTGCTCACGGCTGAGCTTTCACCGATCTTGAACGGTCTTCCGTTTCAAGATCGGGGATACATTTGAAAACGCCGGTCGACATCGACCGGCGTTTTTTTTTCGTGAGTTTCGTTGGCGGCAGATTTCTTGGCAGCCCGATCGCACTCAGAACGAGTGATCATCATCGGGGAACCGACTCTCTTTCACATCGGCGCACCATTTTTTGGTGGCTGATTTAATCGTGTTGCCAATATCGGCGTAGGCTTTCACGAAGCTGGGCACATACCCCGTCGTCAAACCCAACATGTCGTTGCACACCAAGACCTGCCCGTCGCATCCGGCGCCCGCGCCGATGCCAATCGTTGGAATTCGGAGCTCTTTCGATACGGCTTCGCCAATTTCCGCCGGCACACATTCCACAACTACGGCAAACGCACCGGCGTCCTGGGCCGCGGTCGCGTCGGTGATCAGCTGATTCAAATCGCGTTGCACTTTGTAACCGCCCATGGCATGGACCGCTTGGGGACGCAATCCGACATGCCCCATCACCGGAATCCCGGCCGTGACCAGCGCAGAAATCACTTCCGCTTGATCGGCCCCACCCTCCAACTTAACCGCTTGGCAGCGCGTTTCTTTTAGGATGCGTCCTGCCGCGACCACGGTCTGATGAACGCCCTGATGATTGATGGGGAACGGAAGATCCACCACCACCAAAGCTCGTTTGGAGGCGCGGCCCACCATTTCAGCATGATAGATCATTTCCTCCAGCGTCACCGGCAGCGTGTTCTGATGCCCTTGAACGACCATTGCCAAACTATCTCCAACCAGCAGCATATCGACGCCCGCTGAATCCAGCAGGGTGGCAAGCGTATGATCATAAGCGGTCAACATGGTAATCCGCTGGCCGGCGGACTTCATGGCCACGATCTGGGGAACGGTCAAACGGGAGACGGAACGTTTCTTCTTGGGAGGCATTATCTAACACTGCGACACATGGTCGCGAGAACCTTTTGGTACGAGGGGAAAATTCAGCTACAATCGGACGAGCCAAAGAAAGATCTTTTGTCGCTTCTACAATTCTATTCCAAACTATGGCTCACGTGCGGACCGGTAACCACCGCGCGGCCCAATTAGAGGTTCTTTTGATGCAGACTCTGATGAAATTTTTCTTTTTACCTTTTCTCGGGTGCTTTTTAGCCGTCGTTTTTTGTAACACCGGCAACTGCCAAACCCTAGCCGAAGCCGAAGCCGAACCCAAGGTGGCCGCCGAAGCCAAAGAACTCAGCCCGACCGTCGGAATCGGTCTCCAAAAATGCTTTGAAAGATTGCGGTTTGAGCGCCCCATTCTATTAACTCATGCCGGCGATGGAAGCGACCGAGTTTTCGTTCTTGAACAAGGAGGAAGAATTCTCGTGTTTGAAAATGGGCAATCGCCGACAAAAGCTGAGGTGTTCCTGGACGCTTCTGCGCTGGTCAGTCGCAAGGGTAACGAAGAAGGCTTACTCGGCCTTGCGTTTCATCCAAACTATAAGACCAATGGGCAGTTTTTCGTCTCCTATTCATCCAAGAAAAAGGACATGCACAGCGTGGTCTCTCGATTCAACGTGCGTGAGGATGATCCAAGTCAAGCCGATCCGGATTCTGAGGAGATTATTCTCACGCTGCGCCAGCCCTACCGGAACCACAACGGCGGTGACATAAAATTCGGGCTCGACGGATACCTTTACATCTCCTTTGGCGACGGGGGTTCCAAGAATGATCCCCACAGTAACGGGCAAAATCTGGAAACGTGGCTGGGTGCGATTTTGCGAATCGACGTCGACCATCAGGCCGACGGAAAGAAATACTCGGTTCCTGATGACAATCCGTTTGTCGATCCGTCACCATCGGTGGAGACTCAAGATGTGGCTCCTGAAATATGGGCTTACGGTTTGAGAAACGTTTGGCGTTTTTCGTTTGACCGTCAGACGGGAGATCTATGGGCCGCCGATGTTGGACAAAACAAAATCGAAGAAGTGAACATTATCACCGCTGGTGGCAATTACGGTTGGAACCGTTTTGAAGCAGACGAGATCTTCCATGAGGAGACATCGTTGGCTCAAGGCAAAGCGATTGAACCTGTTGCCACCTATCATCACGATCTGGGACTGTCCATTACTGGCGGGCATGTTTACCGGGGCCAGCGATTCCCCGAATTAGATGGACTGTACTTCTATGCCGATTATGTTTCGGGCAACTTATGGAGTCTGCGAAAAACGGAAGCTGGATACAAAAGTACCCTCGTTCGGCAAACCGGACGAAGCATTGCCGGCTTTGGCGAAGACCAGGCTGGAGAAGTCTACGCGTGTAGTTTCGATGGTTATATTTATCGCCTTGTGCCTTCGGAAAAGCCAGCCAATGTGTTTACCAAATGGGAGCAGAAACTCTCTCAAACCGACATTTTTTCGTCGTTAAAAAAACAAACTTTTTCCGATGCCTACAGCCGCTACGAAGTGAACGCGCCGTTCTGGTCGGACCACGCCATTAAGCATCGTTATTTCAAAGTGCCTCAAGGGAAGTCGTTGGGGTATCAAGAATCTGGAACATGGACGATCCCCGTGGGTACTCGAATCGTCAAACACTTCCAAAACATCGACAAAAAACCCATCGAAACGCGTTTGATCGTCCGAACCGAAGATGGCTGGGAAGCGGCGACCTACGTATGGAACAACAAACGTAGTGATGCGGACCTATTACCCAATGGCAAACAATTTGAGTTGTGGCGCCCGATTAAGGGAAGCAAGAAATGGAAACCAATAACATGGCACGCTCCTTCATCATCTGAATGTGCCAGCTGTCATACCGAAGCTGCGGGATATGTGTTGGGCATGAATACGGCTCAGCTCAATCGCGCCCAAGAAGGAAAAGAATCAAACCAAATTCTGCAGTGGATTGCAGACGGATTGGTCGATTTGGAAGTTTTTGACTCCGCGGCGGCACCCAAATACTGTTACCCGTTTGATGAATCGGCAGACTTGGAAACCAGAGCCCGTGTGTTGCTGGAAGTGAACTGCGCGATGTGTCATCGCCCCAACGGCCCGGGAAATGCGAACATTGACCTACGTTTTGAGACCGCTACTGATCAAACCAAAATGGTGAACGTGCGACCTGCGCAGAGCGATCTTGGCGTTGCCGGCAGTATGATCTTGAAGCCGGGTTCTCCGAAGAAATCCACGCTTTTGCAGCGCATGGAAACGTTGGGCCAAGGGCGTATGCCGACCATCGGAAGCACAATAGTCGACAGGCAGGGTGTTGAACTGATTGGCCAATGGATCAAAAGTCTGGCCCCGTAGACTCAGTTTGCTCCGCTTTCTCTTGGGGTTTTCGAGCTTCTGGAACTTGGGTTTGAGGTTCGTATCTTAACGATTGACGCGGTCGTAACACTATCGCGACACGGGCTAACAGTGGCCTTTTGGCTTGCGTTTGGTCATTCAAAAATGGTTGGAGACTCAGCCTAACCGGTGTTCTCCCTACGACCGTTTCATTTTCGGATTAAGACCGTCCGCGCTCAGTCTGGACACTCATTTCTTCGTCTTTGTCCTTAGAAAAAGCTAAATTTTCGCACTGTCTCTCCGTACTTGGTGCGCGTGTTTCTGCGCGCCAATTCGAAGAGAATCCAGCAATTTTGAACCCTTTGCAGCAGCCTCTTCAATCCAAGACAGATCAAGGGTGTTCTCCAACGTAAAAGTGTAACGATGAATAAAATCAGCAAATTAACGAAGAACCTGAGTAAGTGGTTTTTGAAGGAGACGGGCGAGTCCGAATCTCCGCTACTGCTGCAGACGCTTGAGGAACGCGTGCTTTATAGCGCTGTTCCTCTACCGGTGGACAACGTTGATGCGCCTGTTGAGAACACAGACTTGGATGATGTTCAATTCATCGAAATTGATTCAAACACGACCCTGCCTATCGGCGAAGCCATTGCTGAAGAGACCTCATCTAAGTTCCTTGCCCAAGACACCTACACCGCACCAGACGCGGCAACATCAGCCGAAGCAACGCTTGAAGATCTCGATCAACTGGTGAACTCGTTCGAGCAAAACGATACGGCTTCCACCGAAGACGAAGGCCCCCGAACCGCGATGGGGCTCGCCGAAGCGACGCCTGATGCAGCAGGATTCTATACATTTGACGAAGGTCAATCATTCACGATCGACTATGATTTTCTCAGAGACCCGACTGAAAATTCACTTTTTACCTTTGGCCAAGGATTTACCTTGCTTGTCCCGCCTTCATCAGGCGAGATTTTAGTCAATGGTGAGCCACTTGAGGTAGGCACTCAGACCGTCACTTCACAGGAAATAAACGACAATCTGGTTGTATTTGTGCCTGATCCCAGTTTTGTGGGAAATGTCGATTTTACTTTACAGGGCGATGCATTTAGTTTCGGCGATTCTTTCGCAACCCTTTACGAGGGCGTCGCCGATGACGGCGTCGCCGTATTCGGGGATACCTTCGCTCTGATAGACGGGTCAGCACCCGTTTTTGAAACCACCTCCCCTGATTCAGAAACTCACGTTGAGTCCCTTTCTAACGGTGGTTATGTCGTCGTATCCACTGTGGGTGCAAGCGATGGGGACGTGATGTTTCAAATTTTTGACAACGATGGCGTCCCAATTGGAAGCCCTGTCCAAGTCGCCAATAAACTTGCTGTCGATAACCTTACGGTCACCACGGTTGATGATGGAGGTTTCTTGGTCGGCTACGCAAGTTCACAAACCGGCAATGAACTGCTCAACATTCACCGATTCACCGAGACAGGCCAAGAACTGAACTTTCTCGATTCATTCATCGAACTTAAGCCCACAGAGTTCACGAGTTTCGACGACATCGACATCGAATTCCTCGGCGAAGATAAATTCGTTATTTCCTTCATTCAGTCCGACACAAGAGAGGTTAAATCTGAGATATTCGACTTTGGTGGAAGCTTCGTCAAGGTGCTCAGTGATTCTCTGATCCAAAACAGCGACACCCTTTCTGTTGGCACGGAGCTTCTCTCAGATGGGAGATTTGTACGCACGCGCGTCGTCGACGATGGTGGCACATACTCAATTTTTTCATCTATCTTTGACCCCGGAGGCTTCTTTGAAGTAGATGTCGCAGTTGCGTCTGGCATCACCGGAAGCGATGTGTCTGTCGTTAGCACAACAGACAATGGTTTTGCAGTCGTCTTTGAAAACACTTCGAACTTTGTCAACGACGTTTTCGTGGCGAAGCTCGACAACTCAGGCAATATCATAACCAGCGAACTTGTCGCAAATAACCCCAACAACAGTTCACCAGACATCGTCACGCTCGACGACGGCTCTTTTGTTGTTTCAATTACCTCAGTGGATTCAGCAGGAATACAGGACATTGTGGGGCTGCGTCTTAATGCTGACCTCACCCCATTGGGCGATGCCTTCAAAATAAACTCGTTCAGCGTGGGCGACCAAACGGACTCAGAACTAGCGGTACTTAACGACGGCAAACTTGTGGCCACCTTTAAGTCCGATGACCAAGCGACTCCAGCGAAGCATTTCCATCAGCGTCTTCGAATGTCCACCACTGGCGATGAAGATTCTTGGATTTCATTAAATTCCGTGGTGGGGATTGATCCAAGTTCAACCACCGAGGTCTTTGAAACTCTTGAGATCACTGGTCTGCCGATCGGATCTAAGATCTCCACAGGCCAAACTGATACTGAAGGCAAATTGATTTACACCGTAGTATCCCCAACTAATCAAAATCTGCTTTACAATCCAACCGACATCGGTCCGCTGCAATTCATGGCTCCTGCTAACGTATCGGGGACGATCGAAGCCACTGCGACGCTGACGACGAATGACGGCATGGACGACGCGTTCGTCACGGAATTCCAAGTAGTCGTCAATCCTGTTGATGACGCCCCAACCTTCTCTAGCACCGTATTTACCACCGATGAAGACACCTCCTTAACAATGACTCAAGCGGAATTCATTGGTAATTTCATCGACACCGAAGGAGAGTTGCCAGCTGACCTGTTGAATTCCATCAGCAACGTCGACTTTGTTGAAACAGACTTTGAAGATCGAATCAGCAGTTCCCCCTCCCCGACCAGCGGGATTTCGTCATCGTATGTCTTCGATGGTACGACACCGCTGACGGCCGATTTACCTGCGATTGGCCAAGCCGCGTCGCTCGAACTGTGGATGCGTTGGGAAGACTTCACAGGCAACGACCGCATCATCGCCCAACTTGGCGATGAAAACCAAGGGTTTTCTATTATTCAGCGGCAAGACGAAGTTGTCTTGCAGTTCAAGTCCGACAGTTCAGACATTACCGAGCTTTCCGCCGCAGGATTGGGGGGAATTGAGGGATCTGGCAGTTACGATCAGATCGTCGTTTCCTTCGGGAGTGCTGCTGGCGATCCCAACAAGCTCGATGCCGCGATCTACCTTAATGGAGAATTATCCGAATCAATTAACGATGTATTGGGAGCGCACTTCGCTGATGTCGTGCAAGTCTCAAACACTATTAACCTTGGATCAGCAGGTGGCAGCGTTGGCGTCGGAGCGTCAACGGCAGATAATTTCGGTGGCGAACTAGGACTGTTGCGCTTTGAGAATAGCATGCTCGACGCGGACGCAGTACAAGAGCGATACAACGCCATCAGGAATGCACCACGAATCATCGGTATTAACGGACAAATTTTAGAATCTGCAAGCACGATCAATTTCACATCTAACCAAAACAACATCGCCTCAACGTTCAGCGTTCTAGCCAACGGCGATCTTCAGTTTGATCCACAATCCGACTTCAATCAGTTGACTCATTTGGAGACTGAAACGGCGACGACGGACGTCGTCATTCAGCGTGGCGCAGAGATCTTTGACACGGTCACCGAACTGAACGTGGTGGGAGTCAACGACCTACCCGTCCAGCAATATAACGAAATCACCATCGATCAAAATGGTGGTACGCAAATTGTCGACTTGAATTCGTTTGTGATTGATCCTGACAACTTCATGGGCAGTTCAGCGAATCCCCCAGCAAACATCTATGTAGCCCCGGCGGTCAATGGCGCAAGGATAATTAGCAACGGAAGCGGATTTCAGATTGAACTTGTTCCGTCTCAACTGTTAGCTCAGCCCAACCTTGTTCTCAATATCGTTGTGGTGGACGCGAACAATGGTGAGGTAACCAACCATGATCTCACCATCAATATCGTTGACGGTAACAGCGCGCCTGTGATACCGCCTGACCAAACGTTCGACGTTGTCGAAGGATCAACAGCCGCAGGCAATGTTACAGCCACCGATCCAAACGGCGACCCGCTCACATTCACACTCAACTCTTCCGTTGGCGACACTAGCCTGTTCACCATCTCATCAACGGGTGCCCTCACCTTTAACAGCGCACCGAACTTCGAAAACCCGCTCGATGCCGACTTAGACAAAACTTACGAAGTTACTGTCGTCGTCAATGATAGCAACGGTGGAAGCGTAGAAGAAACGGTCACCGTCAATGTCACCGACCGAAACGAAGCGCCCGTCATCACTGTGGACACCCCGATATTTTTGACTGAGGGAGAAACTGAAGTCACCACGGTCTCTGCAGTTGATCCCGACGGGGACAATGTCACGATCAGTCTTAACCCGACCGTTCAAGACAATCAATTCTTTCAAATTGATGCGCAGACAGGCGAGCTGACTTTCCTCGCGCCTCCCGATTTCGAAAACCCACAAAACGAGGCAGGAGACAATCGGTATGCAGTGCGCCTCACCGCGACTTCCCGGAACCACATCACTCACCTGCCCATCGCAGTTTTCGTTCAGAATGTGAATGATGAGCTGACCTTCACCGTTTCGGATCCCTTTAAAGTTAAAGAGGGCGAACTCTCGGTAGGCCAAGTATCAGGCACTACGGACATGGGTTCGATCGACTACTCGATTCCTACAGGAAGTGGCGATGGTGATCTCTTTCAAATTGATGCCGACGGAAACATTAGCTTTCGGTCGCAACCAGATTTTGAAACCCCACAAGATTCCGACGGAAACAACTTCTACAACTTCTCCGTCACCGCCAGCAGCGCTCTACTGAGCAGGACAGAAAACGTTACGGTCGAAGTGACTAATGTCAACGAAAGTCCAATCATCAATTTCAGCCCCATTTACACGGTAAATGAAGGCGAGCTTTTCGTTGAAACAGTTACCGTCACCGATCCCGACGGAGATGAAGTCACCTTAAGTATCATCGACACTGCCCTGGATCCCCCGCGAGCCACGATCGATGCGTTGGGAAACATTTTCCTAAGCGAGATACCTGATTTTGAGGTTCCCCCTGGCGACTTGCAGGACAACGAGCACAAGCTAACCATTGTCGCCGATGATGGGAACGGCGGGATAACCACCGAAGCAATCGAAATCCACATCGTCGACCTAAATGACGCGCCTAAAATCACTCCAATCTCTGACCAAAGTATTTTGGAAGGCGAAACGTTTGTCGCGACGATAGATGCGACAGATCAAGATGGCGACCCCCTGTTTTACTCAATCAAGCCTAACACTGGCGATGGCGGACTATTTAAAGTAGATGCCAATGGAAATATCGAGTTCATCTCTGCACCAGACTACGACGCTCCAAATTCTACCAATAACGACAACAGCTACACGCTAACGGTGGTTGCCGATGATCAAAACGGAGAAACCACTGAGCAATTGGTCTTCGTTGATGTTACCGAGGAAAATCACTTACCCGTCATCGGCCCAACAACCGGATTCACGGTCGTCGAAGGCGAAACAGAGGTAGATGTTATCTCGACGTCCGACGCAGATGGCGACACCGTAACCTTGAGTATTGTGCCTGCTGTTGGCGATGGAGATCTGTTCCATATTGCTTCTGATGGCACCCTGTCTTTCGATTCGCCGCCTGATTTCGAAAACCCAATGAGCTCCAACAATGGAACCATCTATACGCTTACCGTAATGGCTGAAGACCCAAAGGGCGGATCTGTTTCGCGCATAGTCAATGTCGAAGTGCTGGACGCCAACGAGTCCCCCGTCATCATTGCCGATGATGAATCATTCATCGACGAAGGTAACGATTTCGTCCAAACGATCAGCGCGACTGATCCGGATGGTGATTCGGTGATATTTTCAATCTTCGATGATGGAGAACCTCCAGTATTTACGATCGATCAATTGGGAAGAATTACGTTTATCAACACACCCGATTATGAAATGCCGTTTGATGCCGGAGGGAACAACATCGACGAGGTGACCGTTGTGGCCAACGATAGCCGCGGAGGCACCGCGACTCAGACGATTCGAGTCACACTGAGAGATGTCAACGAAGCACCGGTTTTCGTCGGCGACGATCAACAGCTTTCACTTGACCAGGACGAAAGTAGCACGGCATCATTCGACTTGTTAGAGCTATTTGAGGATCCGGAAAATCAGAGCATGACGCTGGAGATAGCCGGAGGTGCCGACGCGGGATTGTTCCATATCGTCGACAATCAATTGACTCTGATCGATGTTCCCGAGCTAATCGGGCCACAGTCGCCAACCTATGAAGTTCAAATCGTTGCCAATGACGGCAGCAACGATTCCGAGGCAAAAACGGTCAACCTGATCATCAACAACATCAACGACGCCCCTGAATCGAGCATCAACGCGATCTCCGTTTCACAGGTCGAACTGTCCGATGCATCATTCGGGCTCGACGCCCAGTACCGAAGTGATGCCGATGGTGATGCCACCAGCCTTGTCATTGCCGGAGATGGGCCAGACAACAGTCTCTTCGAAATCGTCAATGACAGGATCCAGTTTATTGACCCTCCGACTTGGGAAAATGGCGGAAAAAACACCTATGTCGTCACGACCGCGCTCAACGATGGGACTGTGAACTCTGAGATAATCACATTTGAGATCACGGTTGAAAATATCAACGACCGACCCGAGATCACTGATTTCGCCCCCGTGATAAACTCGATTGAAGATTTCGAATTATCTCAAGTCCGGCCTGGCATCATTGTCGCAGACCTCAATCAAGCCGTTACCTTTGATAAGGATGGCGACCCTGTAAATTTCTTGCTTCACGGAACCGGCGCAGACAACGGCATATTCTTCATCGATGGAAATAATAGGCTTCGATTTGCGACCACTCCTCTATTAACGGGAGTCGACCAAAGAGACTTTGAAGTCAGCGTCGTCGCTTCGGATGGCCAGTTGACTTCGGCTCCCGAAACAATCCGGGTTTCTCTCAAGGACACTAGCGGTGTGAATGTGGTTGATAACGCAACCAATTCAACCACCAATGACGATCCTCAAATTCAAGTTGTTGATGATGACGTAGAAACATCAATCATGAATCCCGAGATGAACGCTCCTCAGACAACGGACAAGCCCGACGTGATTTCGACAGCGAAGCCAGAAACCAACCCAGACACGATAGCGCAACCGATTTCGCAACGTAGAAACGACACTAACGGTATTACCGCAAGTTCCGATTCGAAAATTGGTGATGATGACGTGTTTTTTGAACTCACGTCGGATTCGGTGTCCTACGCTTATCAGTCCACTGCGCAGGGACCACAATTAATTACCCAAGAAATTGGGGACCTTACCGAATCCCGCTCAACATTTGAGGACATGAAACTTGAAGAATGCATGTTGGCAAAGTACTTCTGGCGGGGCTTCGAAGATTCAGAAGATGAATTTATTCGAAGGAATCTACAAGTGGACAATACGACGATCGTCGCGGCCTCGGCCGGACTTTCCTTAGGACTTGTTTCCTATCTGCGATTCGCAGCGATGGCGACGACCGTTGTGACGCAATTGCCGGCTTGGAAAACGCTGGACGTTAGCCCTTTGATTAGAGAGTTTGACGAAGAAGAAGCAGAGACAATCCATCAGATCGTAGACGAATAAAAAACAGAGAAACAGAATCGCTTTCGCGCTCCCCTCAAAACCCCTTAGCTCCCCCCGATTATTATGCGATGGTTTAGTCCTAAAATTCAGTTGACGATTGGCCTGTTGGGGATCGTCATGCTTGCTTATTGGATCGGAACGGCACTTCACGGTCGTTTCGTGCCTTCTCGTGAAAGTTCGGAACTGAAAGCTCGGATCTCCAGCTGTGAATCGTTAGCCGTCGCTTCTTCTTTGCTGATCCAGGAAAACGAATTTCTACTTCTTCAAGACTACATTAATCAGATGGTCGAACGGAATCCGCATTTCCGATCCATCGGTGTCCGCAGCCAAACGGGTAAATTGGTGGTTTCGACGGACCAGCACGAGAACGTATGGTCGGATCCAGAGCTGAATGAGAAAGATAAATTCAATCCAGGACTCTTCAGTGGCAACCGTCGCTGGGGACAAATTGAATATACCTTCGCCTCCGAAACGCATTCGTGGTTCAACTCGGATCTTCTCCGGGACCTTCTGATGTTGGGCTTAACCGGAATTGGATTTTTCCTTTATCTGGGAAGAATGCAGGGTTCGATACGCCCCCCCAAAACGATGCCCAACGAGGTTCGCTCTACGTTGGACATCCTCGGCGGCGGCTTGATGGTACTGAACAAAAACGGAAAGATCGTCATCGCCAACGAAGCTTTCGCACTCAGTTGCGGCTGCGACGTCAAAGATGTCGTTGGCAAATTCCCGGAAAAAGTCTTCCAGTGGCAAAATGCCGATGGAACAACGCTCAGAAACCCGCCTTGGAAGCACGCAATGAAAACCGGGCAGCGCGTCTATGAAGACGTCGTTCGGATGGTGACCCAAGACGGCGATGGCGTCGAAGAAACGTTAACCTTCAAAATCAACTGCGCCCCTGTAAAGTCAAAATCTTCCAGCGGCAACGGCGTGCTGGTCAGCCTGGCGAATGTTACCGAACTGGAGCAAAGCAAACTGGCCGCCGAAAACGCCAATAACGCGAAGTCTGACTTCTTGGCCAATATGAGCCATGAAATTCGCACGCCGATGAACGCGATCCTCGGCTTCACTGACTGGCTGCAACGCGGCATGGTGGAATCACCGCAAGAACAACAAGAATACCTCGCCACCATTCACTCAAGTGGCAGCCATCTGCTACGGCTGATCAATGACATTTTGGATCTTTCCAAAATCGAAGCCGGAAAACTCGAGATTGATCCGATTGAGGCCAATCCCTTCGAGATCGTCAACGATGTGGCCAGCATCCTCAGCGTCCGCGCCAAAGACAAAGATATCGACCTAATTACCGAATACGAGAATGAACTTCCGGTGTCGGTATTAACCGACGATGTTCGTCTTCGCCAGGTCCTGACCAATCTGGCCGGTAACGCGATCAAATTCACCCACGAAGGCCATGTAAAAATCTCAACCCGATACGTTGAAAAACCAATCGGAGATGACGAAATCCAAATCCGTGTTTCCGACACGGGAATTGGAATGACATCCGAACAGGTCGCAAAGATTTTCGATCCGTTTGTCCAGGCCGACAACAGCGTAACACGCAAATACGGCGGTACGGGACTTGGTCTGTCAATTAGTAAACGTATCGTTGAAGCGATGGGTGGTGAAATTGACGCAAGCAGCGAATCCGGCGTCGGAACAGAAGTCACTTTCAGCGTGCAAATTGGTGACTGTAAGCAAACCGAAAAAGTTTCCGTCGAAGAAGACCATCAGCGCAAGCTTGCAGATCAGAATCAAGCTAGAGAAGTAAAGACAACCGACCTTTACGGCGGCAATGTCCTTGTCGTTGACGACGGTGATGCGAATCGCAAGTTGATCAATTTGGTTTTATCGAAAGCGGGATGCGAAATCACTGAGGCACCCAACGGGAAAATCGGTTCAGATCTTGCCTTGGAATATAACTTCGATATTATCCTGATGGATATGCAAATGCCGGTCATGGACGGTTATCAGGCAACCCGACGGCTGAGAGAAAAGGGTTACAAAGGCCCCATCATGGCGCTCACCGCCAATGCCATGAGCGGCGACCGCCTTCTCTGTGAGGAAGCCGGCTGCAGCGACTTCTTGGCGAAACCGGTTGATATCGACCTGCTTTTAGAAACCGTTGCAAAGTATATTTCGCCCAAACCACGTCCTCAGGAATCCAGCACTATTCCTAAAGAAGTCGATGAATCCATTTCCAACATGGAATCACTTACCGACCTAAGCCATTCGGTACTGAGCGGGAATGCACCAGCACCACCGGTAATAGCGATCACTGATTCAGCTCCGATCCACAACACGGAATCGGTCCAGAACATTGAACTCAAGGTAACCCCTGAAGCGCCGGAACTGATCACGATCGAAAAGGTTGTTGTCCAGCCGGAAGCTATACCAACTGAACCACCTGCGCAAACCGAATCACCAGTGGTTGCTGAAATCTCTCATGAAGCGGCCGAATTTACCGCGGGTGCGAACCTGCTTGAGATACGAACGTCTGTGCAGATCGATGCCAATTTCAACGACGACGACACGAGCGTCGAACTTGGTGACTTCGAGTACATTTTTGCTGAACACCTCGGAGCGATCGAAAACGCGATTCACGAAAAGAAATTCGAAAACCTCGCAAGTCTTGTCAAATTGATTCAACACGAAGCCGCCAGTCGCAGCATCAAATCCATCAGCTTGGCCTGTGAGAATTTGATCAAGGTCTGTGAAACCCAACCGTTGGATCTAATGAACGTAAATCGTGAGGCGTCCAAACTCAACACCATCAGCGACGAACTGTTTAACGAGTTCATTTCAGAGGATTCGATGCTGGTTGACTATGCAAAGTCAGTCCGCAAACGCGTCGCCCACATCCAACGTGGTTGGGAGTTGAAAAACTTCCGACTGATGCGGAAGGCCTTTGAAAAATTGCAATGCGATTCTTATGTAACAGGACGCAAAATCATCGGTGATGCCTTGGTAGGTCTGATTCAATGTTGTGATGAAAGAGACAACGTTGCCTTGAACAAGCGGCTGACTCCGTTTCTGAAAATCATTCGGTCAGAGATGACCGTGACAGGCATGTATGATTGCTCAGAGTTTCAGCAGCGGCAAGAAAAAGTCACAGGCAGACTCCGGGACGAGACGATATCGGTGGATATTGATTCCGGATTATCCAAGCAATCCGCAATCCGCATTGAAGTAAAAACAGCGTCCGCCAACGTCCCATCTCCGATTTATTCAACACTGCCTGAGGGCGAGGACTTCCGCGAGATCATTTTGGACTTCATCCCGCAGATTGAGACTAAATTACAAGAAATGGACGTGGCGATTTCTAACAGGTCCTTTGATGATCTGAGCAAACTAGCGCATTGGCTCAAGGGCGCCGGCGGAACCTGCGGATTTAGCGATCTGTTCCAACCAAGTCTGGAGTTGGAAAATGCAGCCCTCGCCAGAGACGAAGAGGCTTGCAAAATATGCCTAGAACTACTTGTTTCGTTGGCTCAGCGAATCATCGTTCCCTCAAGCCAAAGCGTTTCATAATTGCCGATCAGCGTTTCATAATCGCCGATCAGCGTGTGGTAATCGCCGATCAGCGGCTTGAACTGCCGCTGTCTGTCACGCGCGGGTCGGCTCAATTCAGCAAAGACTACAACCCCGCCTGTTTCAGTGCTTCTTCTGCTGCGATTAAATCGCGCAGATAAAAGATCGTCTCCTGAAACTCCTGTTCCCGCTGCATCTCTGCCGCAGGACGATTGGGCGGTTCTACTTCCAATTCACGGGCAAGCGTCCCGGGCGAACTACTCAACACATAGACTCGATCCCCAAGGTACACGGCCTCCTCGATCGAATGCGTCACAAAGAACACCGTCGCTTCCACCTTGCGCCATAGTTCCACCAAAAGATCTTGCATGTTTAATCGCGTTTGCGGGTCCAGAGCCCCAAACGGTTCGTCCATCAAAATCACGCGCGGCTTTAAGATCAGACTCCGCGCGATCGCCACGCGCTGACGCATTCCGCCCGAAAGCTCATGCGGGTACTTCGACGCATCGTTGGCAACATCCAACCCGACCTGTTCGATCCAGTGCCGGCCCAGTTCCTCGCGGATGGCTCGTGAAACGCCGTGGCATTCCAATCCAAAGGTCACGTTCTCCAAAACCGTGCGGTGATCGAAACTGGTGTAATCCTGAAACACCATCCCGCGATCGGCTCCGGGACCGACGACCTCTTTGCCCAAAACTTTCACCGAACCGGTCGTCGGAGGATGCTGCGGCGACAGTCCGGCGATCAACTTCAAGATCGTACTCTTACCACAGCCGCTCGGGCCAAGCACGCCGATAAATTCGCCCTCGTCCGGTTTATCTTGGACGACAAAGGATACGTCTTTAATCGCCGTGAAAGCATTCGCACCGCCGGCGTTGTAAGTTTTGGTGACGTTACTAAATTCGACCACCGGGACTCGATCATCTTCGGCGTCTACGCAATCTGAAGCAACCACCGTCGCCACACCAACATCTTTACCAATGTCTTCGTTGTCGGTGGCTGAGCCAATTTGTTTTGACGGTTGCGGTTGTGCTGATTCGTTCATGGTCGCCACTCCGCATTGTCATCACCACGTCGTTTGCGAAAGGTAGGTGTTTTTTCAGGAACTGGTTTCGCTTCGTAGTCCGAAGTTGTCGCCAGAGTCAGCTGATCAAATGGAGGTACCGGTTGAAACATTTTCGACTTCACGTCTCCCCACGCTCCGGCCACAGTTCTAAAAATCCCCAACAGCCATCCGTTGCCGCCGTACTTGTGCGGAAACAGCCCTTTTTGAATCGCGAATAGAACGCGGTCAATCAAAAACGCCACAACGGGAATGATCAAAATGATCAGGTAGATATGAGCTCGTGGGCCTCGCCGCTGCGACATGCTGATCAAATGGCCAAGCCCGCCGGATTCGGTGCCCAGTTTAATCGTTTCGGCCAGCATGATGTAGCCAAACGCCAATCCAAACAACAGTCGTAAGGAGTCAAGCACTGACGGCATCGCCAGCGGAACCATGACTTTGATAATCGTTTGCCAGCGATTGGCTCCGACGGTGTAGGCGGTGTCCAAATACTGCTGTCCGACGTTGATGATTGACGTTGCGGTGTCGGCGATCACAAACGCCACGGTCGCCATAAAGATAAACACGATCTTCTGCGAATCACCGATGCCAAAGAAAAAGAAGGACAACGGAACCAAGGCAGCGATGGGGATGTTACGCCCAAACAAGATCAGCGGCATTAGGAACGCTTTCGCCGGCGGGAAACAACCGGCCAAAACTCCCAGCGGTACACCGATCACGGTCGCCAAAGAAAATCCGGCAGCGACTCGGTAGAGCGTCGTCAACGTGTTGCTCACCAACTCTCGGTCGTTCCACAATTGCTCGAACGTCGAAAAGGTTTCCGAAGGGCTCGGCAGGGCAAGTGCGCTAACAATGCGGTCCTCTGAACTTTCGCCCAGCGTCACAAACCACCACAGCCCAAACACCAACGCGATGCAGGATAGGCCTAGCAGCACCGAGGTAACGATCCCTATTTCGCCTCGGATCGGAAACCAAGGCAATTTTTTCGCGCTGGCGACAGTAGTGTCTTCAGTTGCCATTTTCCCTCGAAATACTTTCGAAACATCAACGTGTTTACGACCGCAACGTTACATCAAAGCCCAATCGTAGTGGATGAGGCCACGAATCCTGCGGGGAATTTGATCTGCCCAAATTTATGCGGCGTTCATTTTATGCGACGTCTATTTAATGCGACGTTCAATGGAGATGCCGGACTCGTGGCCTCGTCCACTACCGCCGATGCGTCGCTCCCCCCACTAATTCAACGACTCAGCCGGATAAATCTTCACCTCGACGCGTCGATTTTTGGCTTGGTTCAGCGGATCATCGGGATCTGCCGGACGGTCCCAGCCCAAGCCATCGGTATTGAATTGGTTGGGCGAGAGTTCGAATTTCTTGGTCAGCGCCTGCTTCACCGCTTGGGCGCGATTGTTCGCCAACCCCTTCACCAAATCGACCGGAGCCTTGCCCTTCATCGAACTATCGGTGTGACCTTCGATAATGATCCGCGCGGTGCCGAACTGGCCCGCCAATTTTCCAATCTCTTCCAAAACGAAATCAACCTTAGGATCATAGGGAACCTCGACATCCTTTCCGTTTTCTCTTTTCACGACCTTCTTGTTCAGATCCGCGCTGTTAGGGAAGAAGTGAATCACAACCGTATTGGTCAGGATTTCCTCGGCGCCCCGCACCTCTTTGGTCGTCGTCGGCATAAATTGAGTCGTGTACTCGTCGACTTGCGAGGAATACTTATCATCGGACTTCAGTTTCTCGATAATCGAAAAATCCATGACCTTGTCGAACTTGACCGTCGAATGCGAGATCTTTCCCAACCGGCGGTAAATGTAGTAAGCCTGATTCCAAACCCGTTCGAAGTTGGCGGGATTGTTCTTGTTCATGAAGAACTGAAAATTCTCCGCCCAATTGGTACTGTGAGCGTCCGCCAGCATGTCGTACGCTTCGCTGGCGGGCAATCCAAAACCATCGGCCATCAGTTCAGAGACAGATTTCTTTCCGGCTTCAGTGTTCAGCTCCGTCATCGCGTCAAAAATGCCTCGCACCAAGCCTTCGCAAATATCTTTATGATCATTCGCAAAATCAGCGCGAGCGAACCACACATCGGCGATCAGTTTGTTTGCGGTGAGTGTGGAAACAATCATCTTGTTCCCTTTCACGTCCGACAGGTTGTAAATATCCGGAGCCCAAGTCACAACGGCGTCGATGGATTTGTCCGCGTTAAACGCCGCGGCGGCTTGAAACGCATCGCCGGTGTACACAAACTCAACCTCTGCCGGCTGGATGCCCCCGTAGACCAGCATGTTCGTAACAAAATATTCTGAAGGCGAATTCTGGGCCAATACGATTTTCTTGCCACGCAGGTCCGTGATCGTTTTCACGCCATTTCGCGCGACGATACCGTCACCACCGTTGGACCAATCAACCTGTTGAAAAATCCTTGGCATCACGCGGCTGTCGATCGGATCGCCGTTGCGCTTTACAAAGCCTTCCATCAGCAGCGGCATCATATCAAGCGTCGCCCACCCGATGTGAACGTCGCCATTGACGTAGGCTTCGCGCATCGCGACCGGATCGTCGATCAGTACTAGTTCAAGTTTGAATTCTTTGCCGTCGGGCGTCTTCCAGGTTTTGTCGGCTTTAAAACCATTGTTGGCTTGTATGATCGGAGCCCAACCCGCCCACACGTTCAGCGCAAACTTGACGGTGTTATCTTCCATCTTTTTATACGCCGCGGTGCCCTTCACTTTGGGCAAACGCTCCGAAGGTGTGAAGGTGTATTCGCTGACCGTCGTGATCCCTTGGGTGTCAGCGGATTCTGCGCCGCTAATTTCGCTGAGGTCGATATCCGTGTCCGAGCCCGAACTCTCTCCGCTGCTACCGCTGGAGCCACCGTTATTACTTGCCGCCTCTTTCGTCGGCGCAGCGGGACCATCGCCTCCGGGCGCGAATGCTTGATAGGCGGCGAATCCGATCAATCCAAAAACAACCGCAAGTACAGCCAGATAAAAAATAGGTGTTGGTTTGCCCGCCATAGGGTGATCTCCAAATCAAGAATGGTCTTTGAATCTAAATCGAAAAACGATGGATCTCCATCGTGAAGCGCGACGCCTCAATTTCAGGGTAGTGGATGAGGCAACGAATCCAGCAGCTGTATTGAACTATCATTCATCATTGAACTTTCATGCATCGTTTAACGCAGCCCCAGGACTCGTGGCCTCGCCCACTACTTCCGACGAACAATTGTTTAAGTTAAGGCACCCAAGTCGACGTCGCGGCCGGACGCGACTTGTGAATCACGTTCAGCATTTGCATCACGTTGAACGCGGACATCTCGCACAACAATTCGGTGATCTCCGCGTGCTGCTCATCGCTGAGGTTGGGCTCGATTTTCTTCATCAAGGCCACCAATTTAGCCTCCTGCTGTTCGACTTCACTGTCGTCAATCGTACCGTCGGCCATCGCTTGAATGAAATCGGAACTTTGCTGAGCGTAACCATCAATTAAGGTTGATTCGCCTTTATCATCTAACCAGCTTTTACGCGCCATCGTTTTCTCCTGAAGTTTAGTATGGGTGAATGGGTAGTGGATCTTGTTAAAGATCCCGCCACGAGGATCTTTCACAAGATCCACTACGTCAATGATTGTTACTTTCCAAGCAACTGTTCGTTCAGCGCGACCTTGCGTTGGATTTCGGCGCGGCCGTTGGGTTCCTCAAGCACCTTGCGCCAATGGTCGGTCAGGAATCTTCGATCGGTACACTCCAGCACCGCGTTCATTTCCTGAAGCTCTTTCTCGATCCCCTGGGCCGAAGGAATGAAGCTCTCTAATGACTCTTCCATGTCTTTGCGATTGAGCACGTCACGCCCATCGGCCATCATTCGCCGTTTTGCGTTGAGCACGACGCTTTCGATGTCGGCACCGCTGAGTTCGCGTTCGACCGAAACATCGGGAACGGCGTCGTCTTCCAGTTTCACTTTGTTCTTCTTCGCCATGATGACGAACATCTTTTGAATTTCTGACTCTTTCTTGGGATAAAACAGCGGAATGTGCACCTCCGCCCTGCCCTGCCGCTTCAAGTCGATCGGCAACAGTTCCGGTCGACTGGTCAGCAACATCCAAATGATTTTGCCTCGGTATTTCGTGTTGCCCATTTGGCTGGCGATCATGGAGAACACTCGGCTGCTGGTCCCCGAATCGCCGCCGCCTTCACGATTGCCAAGCGCCGCGTCGGCTTCGTCGATGATGACCATCACCGGTCCCAGCGAACGCAACACGTTCAGCACCTTTTCAAGGTTGCCTTCGGTTTCACCAACGTACTTGGAGCGGAAATTCTTCAGTACCAAACAGGGAATACCGATCGAACCGGCGTAGCATTCGGAGATGAACGTCTTCCCCGTCCCCACCGGACCGCAGATCAAATACCCCATCGGCGAAGCATCCAACCGGCCTTCGACGATCCAGCGAGCGTCCAATTTCAATCGCTCCTTAGCGGCCGTGTGCCCGACCACCATGTCCAACGTGTGTTCGGGTTCAAGGAAGGTGACCAAGTCCTGACACTGACGTTCGATCAGTCCTTTTTTCAAATTCCGAAATTGGTTGATGTCGACCGCTTTGCCCGAGAGCTTGCTGCGCGACATCGCGACGTTGAGGTTGATCAAGTTCAATCCGTTGGAGATCTGCGTGATCGCTTCGACGGACATGCCTCCGCCATTTTCATCCTTGGAAGCCTCAGATGCCTTCGAATCCGTTTTCGCTTCAGCCGCAACCGGTTCGGGTTCCGGTTCAACCTCCTCAGGGGCGCGTGTAAGATCAAAGCCCACCGGTTCGGCGGCGGGTTCTTCTTCGGGTTCACTGTCCAGATCGAAATTCGTTTCGATGAAAACCCGGCGAGTCGCTTCATCGGGCAGCGGGACTTCGATCGTCGCGACATGCGGATCCTGAACAAGCCGTTTGTTTACCTCGGTCAGCGTCTCGGCGATCAAACAGAACGACATATTCACTCGTTTGATATAGGGGTTTTGAGCCCATGATAAAAAACGGACCAAATGCGAAGCCTGCGTCCGCGAGACCGATGATTGGTCGCCCGATGGGATCAAGAACTGAGCGTAAGGAAACAGAAACGCCATGCGTTGTCGCTCCTTGGGGTCTTCCTCGAGCAAGTTCCGCTGAATCATGCGTTGGTAATTGGTCAACACATCATCGGGATTGCGAGTCCATGAGGCCGGACTGCCCATGTTCTTGCCCAACGTTTCCATCATGCTGCGATGGCGTTTGGGATCTGCGCCGGCCTGAGCCTGAATACCGCGTCCCATGTCGTAGGAAGTCACCAAATCCCACGATCCGAAAATCTGCTTGGACAAAAACTCCGTCAGCCCGCAAAATTTATCGACCGTTTTACCGCCGTCTTGTTCTTGGCAATGGATCAAGTCATTGACGTTGCCGTGAATCACAAACAGGCACGTATTGGCGGCGAAATACAAATTCGCCATTTCACGCGCCCATCCGGGATACCAATCAGGCACCGAGACACTGGTAGCAGATGTTGTCGTTGCTGAAGCCATGCGGTGATTCGCCCCTAGTCCGAAAGTTGGGCACTTCTGCCCGACCACAATTCACACCAAGCGTAGGTTGGGCACTCTTGCCCGACCCCACTTACTGCCAAAGCTCGGGCAGGAGTGCCCAAACTACTCTTACTTAATTCAATTCAGTCTCTTTATCCGCAGGCCCCATCTCTTTAACATCGTCCTCAAGCCCAGCCGTCGAAGGCGTGACCAAACCCATTTCAACCTCGAAGCCACGCAGCGCATCTTCGGCTTGAGCATTTTCCATCGCTTCTTCGCGTTCGATGTCGACCATGCCTTCTTCACTGAGATCCGCCGCCACGCGCGCCTTGCCTCGGTTGAGCGCGATCTTATCTTGGATCACGGTTTCGATTTGCCCGAAGTCGGTTGTTACGTCAAAGTTAAAATCCTTTGCCAGTTCGGCCATCTCCGCTTCGGCGCGGCTCATCTTCAGTTCGGCGTCATAAGACTGAATCTTTTCGCGAATCTTCGACAGCTTGCCCATCGCGCTTTTCACCTTGCGGACGTTGTTGTCGTACGCCTTCTCGTGCATGTCCAGTTGTTCTTGGTTTTCGGCAAGGTCGGCCTTGGCCCTATTGAGCTCAACGGCGAACTTACCTGCGGTTTCACGATCACCGGCGGCCAGATAAGCCTTGATCTTCGATTCCAGTTCCTTCACGTGGCGTTTTTCGCCGGTGACTTGACGGGTCACGCGTTCGACGAGGCCTCGGTACTGCTCCAGTCCCTGACGGCCGCCCTTCATTTCTTCGACGGCTTTGTCGTATTCGTATTGCATCTGAGCAATTGGATCCGCCGTCCAGAAATAGTTGGCCAACTTATTAATCTGTGCCGAAATTGCTCGCCAAAACTTTCCAAATATCATTTCGGATTACCTTTCCAAATTTCTCAAAAATAATGACACGGAGGATTTTCAGTCGCTCCCCCCCTGCCCTTGAACGCAACGCTGTTTTTCAATGCGGATCAAATGATGACGTCTGCTATCTATTCGCGGCAGGCGATTGATTATTTGAATCAAAAATCGAAAAACGGTTGCTCGTTATCAGTCTTTTAATGTAACGCAATTAGCGGCCGTTACCAAGTTGTCGCAAGCCACCGTCGCCAAAAATCCAATGAAGCCCGGTTCTTGGTCTATTCTTGATCGCCAATCAACCTAAACGGTATTTTTTAAATGGTATATTTTAAGGCCAACGCCAACCGGTCGGATTCGCGGCAGTGGTGAAATGGCGAAAACTGAGATAAGATCTTGGTTTAGTTGTTTAGTTATAGAGGCGTTTTGCAGGCCGCGCTTCGGTGGCTCGAATAAGGATTAGGCATCTTTCAAACCGAAGCGGCTGTTATCCTCCAAGTGTACGGCAACTTTTGGCGGTCAATTTTCGCGAAAAATTTTGATAGGTTGATTCGTATAGCGGCATGAAGAAATCATTTTGGCAATCGCGCACGTCGCTGATCCTCACCGGAATTTTATTGGGCTACGCCGCCCGGGCGATCTTAGGTGCTCCCGAAACGGATGTGCCCACCGGACCTTCGTTTGAGAATCCGCTGCCCGAAGAGGTGCCTTTCTCACCGCGGAGCAAGCCAAAGGCAAATGCCACCAACCAGTAGCGCGTAGGGCGGCGGCTTCTACTGGACGAAATCAAGTCAAATCCACCGCGAACCCAAGGGCTCAGATACTGTCGTTAAAATGCAGTCATTTTCAGGAAGTCGGGTTTTTCGATAAAATCTGATCAAGCCCAGCAAGCCGCTTTACGATAACAGCTCTACCGACTAAATTGGTCGATCTTGCGAAAGCGCGAAATTAACAAATGCACCCGTAGCTCAATTGGATAGAGCGTCGGTCTACGGAACCGAAGGTTACAGGTTCGACTCCTGTCGGGTGTACTAAAGCTCCATCAATCGATGGGGCTTTTTTCGTCTTGGCGAAGCACTTGTTTTTCTTGCGGTCCGCTCCGGCCCAAATCAGGAGCCTAGTGCTTGGTGTCACAGCTAAATTTTCGGATGAGCCATTTCGGCGATAGCCTCGGTTGAAGCTGCGAAAACCGTGGCTAGCACAATAACGGCTCAAATTGCCCCCCCCTAGTTCTTAGCTGTGACAAAGCATAAGTTGCCAGACAAAATTCCAATGAAGTGAATAATGTCGAGAAAGTCCACGACGCCATCCAAATTGACGTCACCCATGGTGACCGGCGAAACAGGTGTCACACTCAGCGTCGCGTTGTAACCAGCGAAGAAATCAATGTAGCCTTTCGGTCTCCGAAAGTGCGCCTCGCCCACAATTGAGCGCGATGGCGCTTGAATGTTCTTTCGGAGACCGAAAGACAACTTTGCTCCGCCTCGAATGTGAGCCTTTGAGGGCCGTTTCGCGAGTCTTTTCTTTGACTTCATGCGGTAAAAACCGACACACGAAAACAAAACTTCAGTTTTTGGAGAATCTTCTCTCCTAAGGTGATTTTGTGACCTACCTTTCAGGTTAGAGCCACCTTCACTCTTCCCCAACCGAAGGTGCCACCCACCGCGACTCTCCTCACATCACCTTTCTGGGAACCAAGATTTTGCCTGATTCAATTTGCGCACGTTTTCCAAACGCGTTTCCTGCAAACGCAATTTCCAAAGCCGCTTCGCTGATTGCTTCTATTTCTACAACGGCCGCCAAACAAAGGACGTCCAAACGATCCATACAGGATCGGCTATCTTTTCAACCGCTGGAACCCCGCGCGATGCTGGCCTCGTTCGCGTGTGCGTATCCACCGGACGCTCCTGCCGATGCCTGTCAACACATGATGCAGACTGCCGGCGATTCTCAAACCGTTGAAGACCCCGTCGTAGGAGCCATCGTCACCGCTTTTGTCGCTCAGGATCCAGAGAACGCATACGACAGTTACGACGTTTTAACCGGATGGCGAAACGCCGTCGATGAACTGCACTCGATTAATGCCACCGAAGTTTCCTTTGCCGTCTTCCGACAAGTGAACCAAGGTGTTGTCAGCGGCGGGCCATCGGTATGGACGGTCTCGCAAGCCGTTGAGTACGCCGTCGAAAAAGATCTCTCGGTCACGATTCTGCCTCTGTTCGAAACCGACCAAGGCTGGCGCGGCAATTACGATCCTGTTGGCCAAGAGCAATACGTCTTCCAAACACAATACGCGCGGTGGATCACAGAACTGGCGGCCATCGACGGCGTTGATCGGTTCAACATCGGTTCTGAGCTTAACGCGATGGTGGCCAACCCGAATAACGCCGGATTTTTTCAAGGCCTGCTGCAATCGGTTGAGCAAACATTCATCGCCCAAGGCAACACCGAAACTCGCATCGGTTACGCCGCCAACCACGATGCGTTCACCAACAGCGGGCATCGAACTCTGTTCGCTCAAGACGAAATCGACTTCATTGGAATTAGTGCTTACCGCTGGTTGACTGCTGCGGACGACGTTCAATCGGTTGCCGGTGTTGGCGAAGTGTCTGAAGAAGTTTTCAACAGTTTCGTCCGCAACTGGACTGACTTCCTCGATGAAGTCGAACATGCGGCGGCTGAGTTCGATCTGCCTGTCGTTCTGCAAGAGGTCGGCGCTGTTCAGCAGAACTATGCCTCGCGTGCTCCGTGGTCGGTTGCCCCTGGTGACTGGGTCGACGCGGGCGCTGAGGATCGTTACGCCTTTGACCCTCTGGAACAAAGAGCAATTTTCGAAAGTGTCATCACGGCGTTAGAAGGACGCGGCGACGTTTTCGAATCGGTGACATTCTGGACGTGGGAACATCAAGCCAGTCGCGGACGCCGCACGACCGATGTTTTGGGCACGCAAGACGGTTTTGAGTCGTTTGCGATCTATCCTACCGATGGGGGCGGCGGAGAATATTTGACCGAATACCTCTCGACCGTTTCGCAACCGGTCGACGTCATCAACTTGGATGAGATTTTTGCTGAGTTCGAAGTGCAATAGCCATCGCGCCGTGCAGGTTGATGTCGAGCAACAGGTCTTGCGTTATACGCTGGAATACGCCGTCTACTCCCTTTCGCTGGGGAGTCCCTGCGTGCCGTGGAAATAGTTGTGCCACTTTTGAGCAGTATCGAGCGACATGGACAAAACTTGAGCTTCGGTGAACCCGTTGTCAGACATTTCACTGTGGTGATCATTCCAAAGATGCGTCCGCATATCGCCCGGTCCTTGGTAACCGTAGTTCGGATCAACGATGACAGGTAGCCCGCCGTGTTCGCTTGAGGTCGCCAGAGGAGCGGCGTCTGCGTAGATCATTTCTGATCCAGAAAACGGGTCGGAATAATTTGCGGCCTGAACCGTATAAGTTTCTGGGTAAACATTGCTTTGATAGGCATCCAAGGCCACCACGGATCCGGAACTCGGTTCCCAATAGGACTGAGCCTGTTGATCGCCAAAAGATGATTCGTAAACGATCGACGTTCCCGCATCATAAACGTACGATGCGTCCATCGGCGCGCTTTGGAAATACTGTGCTGAACATGGCGCAAGAAGCGCGAAAAACAAAAGCGCGACCGAAAGCAGCAATTGATAAAGACGTTGGCTCATTTTGAGTCTCCAGAACTGAGGGATTGAGGAAGGGGATGGAGATCCAACTCTAGTTCGCAAACCAGCAATTTGGTAGCGTTTTTTCTTGAAGTTGATGCAAGTTGTAGGTGACCAGCGCGGCACACTTATTCGCCAGCGGCGCGATCACACGAAACGCTTTGCCACTTTTGTAAACCTCCAGCATCACCGAATCCGGCAGCGGTGCTCCGTTAGGTTTTCGCCCGACTCAAGTTGAAACAAGGCGTCATCTGGTTGGCCAGCCGAGGACATTTGAAGTTGGAACCCAACCGCCACCGAAATAGGCTCCGCGTTTAAACGCTGGTAGTTTTAATGCGCGATGGAGCACGATCCCTTTTGCTTCCGGCTTGGCCTCTTCGAGCGTTTCGGAGTACGTTCCGGTAACCGCATCAGAGAGAACAATCGTGTCGGCATTAGCAGTGAACGATACAGAGGCAGTGAACGCTACAGACACCGTCGCGGCGATGAAGAGTAACGGCAAGAATCTATTGAGCATGTTTTTTCTCTGTGGAGAACCGGCGGAAACAGCGCCCCCCAGTCGCAGCTATTTCTTCAACCAAACCGCCGCACTTCCTTTTTTGCTTTCGCGTTTTCCTTTAACGGCCTTCACCTTAAACGTCATCTGTTCAATCTCCTCGGGCACCTGCGACGGGTAGACCAACGTCGTTTCCTCGACATCGAATTGGACCCGTTCGTATTCAGGCGCATTTCCAACAGCGCGATACACGTTGTAACTATCGGCGTCTGCGTTTTTATCCCAGCGCAGCACAATCGCCTCTTCATCGTTAGTTTCGATCTTCAGCCCCGATGGAGGCGGGACGATTTTAAAGTCAACCAAATCTGTAAAGGTATAGGTCTGCCCCCGAGTCGTATTGATCGTGACCAAATCGTCACCGGTCGCATCGAATTGGACAGCAGTTTCCGCGCCCGTTCTGATCTGGGACTTGGCGATGTTGGGATACCTTACTTTTAATTCACCGCCGGATTTAGAAAGGACTTCAATACTCGTCGCTTTTCCATTGTTCCACACCGCGGAGACTTCAAAATTGCCACGCGCCAACAATCCTTGGTAACTGCCAGAAGGCCACACCGTCGGCAACGCCGTCAGCGGCGAAATCACATAGTCCTGGCTCTGCATCAGCATCTCGGCAACGCCAGCGGTCGCGCCGTAGTTCGCGTCGGCCTGAAACAGCGGACCACCGCGGTGATCGTTGAATAGATTGTGCAGAAAATTCCCTTCCAACAGATCCTGGTAAAACGTGTAAGCCTCGTCGCCATCGTGGACGCGAGCCCAGAAAGCAATCCGTTCGGCACGCGCCCAACCAATATGGGACTTGTTGGTGCGTTTCCGCAGGCTGACTTCCACCGCGTCCAACCAAGCCGGTGTTGTGTCGTTGATCAGCTGACCGGGATATTCGCCCAACAGCATGGACGTATGGCGATGGTGGGGATCGCCAAATTCGCCATAGTATTCTTCCTGGCGGAACTCTTTGATTTGGCCCGATTTCCCAATCTGAATCGGATCCAACAGCGGCAACTGTTTCTCAAACAGCTCCAATCGATCGTCGCTGCGGCCGAGAATTTTGGCCGCGATCAATGTGTTGTGATGGTTCTCATAAAACATCTGCTGATCAAACGTCGTGCCGATGGTATCCCGTTTCTTTTGCTCAGGCGACGACGATGGTTTGGCCAGCAACACCCCGTCGATGTCTTGAACAAAGCGCGACGCAAAGTTCGCTTGCTGGTACATCACCGGGTACACCGTTTCAGCGAGCAACGTTTTGTCGCGCGTGTAGTCATAGTAATCCCAAAACATCTTCCCGATCCACGATCCGGTCCCAAACCCCGCGACCGGTGACTTCCCCGGAATCGTATAAGGATTGGCCCAGAACGGCCCCGACCAACCGTTGTTTCCATCGGGGTCTAACTGAGCGGAGTGGAACTGTTGGATGTACTGAGTGGCGTACTTTCGTTGCCGTGGCTCAAAGGCCTTGAAGAAATCAGCATAAGATTCAAACAGCTCGGGTAAGTTCGCACTGAACACCGGAGCATAAGCCATTTGAACATTCGTGTCGTGGAGGTACTGCGACGACCAAGGCGGCCGCGCGTAAACGTTCCAGATCCCTTGCAGGTGCGGCGGCAGTGTGCCTTTTCGGGACGAGCAAATCAGCATGTAGCGACCGAACTGAAACGCGAGTTCTTCCAAATACCGGCTATGTTCGCCGTCAGGGTAAGCGTCGACAATTTTGTCGGTGGTAGTCGTGGGAGCGGTTGCCCCAAGATCCAAACGGACGCGATCAAACAACGTTTTGTAATCGGATTGATGTGCGGCTTTGAGCTGATCGAAAGACTTCGCAGCGGCGTCGTTGATGTATTGAGAGACCTTCTCATGAGGCGCTGGAAAACCGGCCAGCTTTTGCTCAGGCTCGTTCTCCAGAAAGACTTTGGAATCAAGCTGATAGTTCGTCCCCACGGCGATCAGGATCACAGCGCTATCGGCGTCGGTAACCTCGATGGTGCCTTGATCAGAATCTGTTTTAACTTGGCCTCCCTCGGGAACAACTTTGAATTGCCCTTCAAACAGAATTTTGTAGTGAGTCATTTCGCCAGACAACGTCACCGTATCACCGTCGGCGGTCGCCGCGCCCGTCTTCCCTTCGCCGATAAATGGTATGGTTGGACGCAGCGTGAACGAGAGCGCTCCTTTGCTTGACGCCGACAGCCGGATCACCATGACCTTGTCAGGATAGCTGGTGAAATATTCGCGGCGGAATTCGACGCCGTCTCTCTCGTAGGTTACCAAGGACAGCCCCGCATTGAGATCCAAGGCCCGTTGATATTGGTTGACTTCTCCATGATCAAAATCAATATAAACTTCGGCAAAGTTATTCAAACCACGGCGTTTCAAGCCTCGATCTTTCCCCCAATCGTAGAGGCTGTTTTCGGTGATCTGGATCCGTTCGGTATCGATGCCGCCAAACACATTGACGCCCATATAGCCGTTGCCCAGTGGCAGCGAAGCGTTCGCCCAACCAAGGTCGCTGTCGGGAGCCGGCTGGTCGTATTGCAGCACCAGAGGTTTGACCGTTGAAGACGTTTCGGTGCTGGAAGAGGAGACAACTGTCGTCTGCGCGCCGACCGCGGCAACCAACAGAACCGAGCTAAGCAATAGAACGCCAGGAATAAAAATCAGCTTCATAGAATTGGATAACCATAAATAGCGCACAGTGACGGGATGACACACGAGCATCATACTAATCGAGTATACCGAGATGGAAACCGTGCTTCGACTATGCAAGCCGCACCTCTGGCAACTGATACGTGTTCAACGGCGAAATAGAAGCAGGAGCATCTGGCTTCGGAGCATCGGAATTGCCTGCGGCGGCTATGGCATCAGTAGCTGCTACGCCGGGTTCGCTGCTGATCTTGCTGGGCTCTGGAGTGGTTGCTATTGCAGGAAGTCGCGGCAAAGCTTAGACAAGGCCTTCAAGATTTCGGCTCTTCAATCAAGATGGGGCAGGTGCAGATTTGCGCCTGCCCCATCTTGATTGTTGACGAAGCATGTTCGAGTGAGCAGATGTTTTGAAGTCGTAGTTTGCAACGACCGAGGCGTTGATCCTCTGCCGCCGCACTTAAAACGAACAACCTACTATCGGTGGCCCGCGAGCCCAATTTTTACTCCTAGAGTTTTCTTTTCCATGAAGCGACTGACACTGCCGATAGGCATCTTCCTAGCGGTCTGGATTTCGACCGCGTGCTGTGCCCAAGTTCTACGAATAGGATCTTGGAACGTCAGTAACGGTCCTAATGCGGGCGACACCCTTAGTTTTTCGATTGTGGTCGAAGCACTCGGCCGCGATGTGCGTCCAGCCATCCTCGCCATTCAGGAATCAGATTCTTCGTCGTCTACCGATCTGCGCGACATCTTCAATGATGTCTTCAGTGTTGATTCCTACCGCGTTATCGTTACGACTCCTGACGGTGGCAACGACCGAACCGGCTTCGTCTACGACACCAGCCTCGTCACGCTTGTTTCACAATCTGAATTGACTGACGGGCTAATTCACAACACGATGCGAGCAACATTCCAACCGCTTGACCCAACCTTCGTCGATCCGGTGACGGTCTACTCGATTCATCTCAAATCGGGCGTAAGCAATAGTGACGTGAACATTCGCATGAACGAAGCGGCAGTCTTAAACAGTGACGCGGTCGCGCTGAACGTCGAGAATGTTATCTTCGCGGGTGACTTTAACGCTCAAGGCAGTTACCAGCTGGCCAACTTCGACGCGCTCGATGTCGCTGACGCGCCCGGAGACTGGCGCGACAATCCCGATTTCATTGACTTGCATACGCAAAACCCAAACGGAAACGTCGACGATCGTTTTGACCTTCAGCTCGCTTCGGCAGGTTTATTCGATGGTACGGGTCTGAATTATTTGGAAGGGTCATATAACGTCCTCGGCAATAACGGAACTCACGTGCTTGGAAGTTGGATCGACACCGGCACAGGAGATACACCCGAAGTCCTTGCCGCCCTCATTTCCGCCAGCGATCACTTGCCGGTCTATTCGGATTTCGTGTTCATCGCGTCTGAACCAGAGATCATCTTGGGGGATGTCAACCAAAACGGCTTTGTCAACTTTTTGGATGTCACGCCGTTTATTGGGTTTCTAACATCGGGAGAATATCGCGCAGAAGCCGATTGCAACCAGGACGGTGTTGTAAACTTTTTGGATATCGCTTCGTTTGTTTCGATTCTCGAAAGCACCTAAACGGCGGACATCATCGTCGATATCGAATATAGCTACGCCGACGGAAAGGTTTACGGGCTGCGCCTGACTCCCGGCGATAGTTCTGATCCGTTTAGCCCTGGCCTTGGTGATTTGGACTTGGTCGAATTGGATTTGGAAACCGGCGCGACCGCCGTTGTCAGCGATCTGCCAGACACCCAAGCAACCGGGCAAGGCAACTCTACTTTCGATCCAATCAACAATCGGTTTATCTTCTTAAGCTTCAACCAAGGTTCCGCCTCCGTCGTCGGCATCGACGTGACAACGGGGCAAACAGTCTTTGCCACAAACTTGGATGCCGTGGAAGGCCAGGTGTTGGCGTTTGAGTACGATTGGACCAACGAGCGACTCCTTGGGATCCGTCAGACTTCATCGTTCGACTTGACCGACCCTTTCTTTTTTTCGATGCAGAACTTTCTGGTTGAGATTGATGTGGAGACCGGCGCAGTCAGTGACATTTCATCCACGCCGGCGTTCGAGGATACGGGCGTTGTGATCGGCGGGGTCGCGTTTGATCAAAGATCAGGCACCTTCATCAGCTACGTTGAGGGCACAACTCTGGGAATGATCAGCGCTGAAACGGGCCAAGTGTTCAACACGGTCCAGCTGCCGGAGTACCTGTATGAGATTCAAGTCGACAATCTTGATTTCGCGCGGTCACTGAACTTACAAGCCGCTCCGTTATTGGGCGACATCAACCGGGACGGCACGGTCGGGTTTCTGGACATTGCGCCGTTTGTGTCTTTGTTGGCCGCCGGAGAGTTCCAGATGGAAGCAGACATCAACCGAGACGGGGAATCAAACTTCTTTGACGTCGCTCCGTTTATCGAAATGCTAAGCGGTAACTAAACACCAACGACACCGCCAACAGCCATTCCAACTCCGTCAACAGGCATAACACCACCACGATTGCGTAGGACTTTTCTTGCCTGATTGTGTAAGCATTTGAAGCGCCCACTTACCCCACGATGGCGACGTACGTTATTAAGAGGAGGATGGGTCATCAGTTATGGATTGGCTGCGACGACCGAGAATTGAAAAAGTGTCCGATGGTAGCCCCCGAAATATTGGTTGGCTGTCCTACGAAAGATGATTAAAAGTCCGCTTTTTTTCGCAACTGAGGGACCATAGACTGAATCGCTGAAAGACGCCGCGGTATACTAAAGCGGCACGCCAGACTCGTCTTCCAACATCTTCCAACGTCTTCCAACTTTTCACCATCCCATCTTCTGCTGGCCATCAAGCATTCATGATTAACCAAATCCGCACCAGCCATTTTTCATTTACGAAGACGACTTTGCTCGCCACCATCGTTTTCTGTGTCTTGGGCGTTCAAGCGTTTGGCCAATTGGTTCACCCCGGCATTTCTCACAAACGCTCGGACCTCGATCGCATGAAACGTATGATCCAGGCAGGGATCGAGCCATGGGCATCTTCGTTCGAGGTTCTCCGAAACCATCGCAGAGCCCCTCATGATTATGTGTTGACGGTGCTTGACCAAGATCCAAACATTCTCGTGGAGTACGCGCGGAACAACCGAAACTGGTCGCTCAACGATGGCACCGCGGCGTATTACAACGCCCTGATGTGGTACTTCACCGACGACCCGAGGCACGCCGAAAAAGCGATTGAAATTTTCAACACCTACAAAGGTCTGCGTCGCAACACGACCGCCATCCCACTTGAATCCGGGCGCGTTTGGAGAATCATCGAAGCCGCTGAAATCATTGCTCACACCTACGACGGCTGGGATCCCGTCGAGATGCAAGAGTTCAAAGATATGCTGGTCTACCCCGGATATTCACAGACGACGGTGCCCCAGCAAGCGATCGACAGCGACAATTTCACTTTCTATTGGCACATCTACGACGGCGATCCCGCCCGACACGGTAATCAAGGTCTGTTCGCCATGAGAACGATGATGGCGATGGGGATCTTTCTGGATAACGAAGTAATGTACGATCGCGCTCTGCGATATTTACAAGGCCAAACGCATCGCCCGGATGATTTGCCTTATCGTTCCGGCCCGCCGATCAACAACAATAACATTACGTCATGCGATTTCTTCGACGAATTCACGCAGAATGGTTTCAGTAATTCAATTCCGGATTACGGTTTTAACGAAGTCGTAGGAAACTACATTTTCGAAAATGGTCAAAGCCAAGAGTCGTCGCGCGATCAAGCCCATGCGCTCGGTGGCGTCGCAACGATCAACGTCATGGCGGAAATGGCGTGGAATCAAGGCGACGACCTCTACGGGGTGCTGGACAATCGGCCGCTGTTGGGGCTGGAATTTTTCTTGCGTTACAACCTCACTTCTGAGTTCTCCTTCCCCGATCAACCTACGCCCTGGGAACCGACGGTGGAATCAGGCGAATACATCGTCAGAACCGACAGGTCCGGTCGTTGGCGTTCTCGCAAGATCAACCCCGCGGTGAACTGCGACCAAACCAACATCACGCGCGGACGGCATATCTTTAATCCGTTCTACGAAATGTCATTGGCCCATTACAAGGATCGCTTAAACCTGCCCAGCACCGATTATCACTGGCTGCAACGGGGCCATGACATATTCAGTCAACAAATCGGAATCGAGGTCGAAGGAGTCGTAACGGACCATCCTGTCTTCGGCAGCATGGCGTTCCGGCGAGTCAGTCCCGGCGATCCGATCAGCGGGTTTGAAAGTAACGGTTTGCCCAAGTTCGCCATGAATGAACTTCCGATGACGATCGAGGCCGAGAATTTTGACCACTTCACCGGCGATGGCGAGGGACGTACTTACAGTGACACCACTTTCGGCAATACGGGTTTCACCTACCGTTTTGATTCCAACGTCGATGTCCGCCAAAGTGCTGCAGGAGATTTTTATGTTGGCTTGACCGCCGATGGCGAGTTTCTCACTTACACCGTCAACGTCCCTGAAACGGGCAACTACGATTTCCGTGCACGAGTGTCGACGCCGTTTCCAGGAACCAGCATCCGATTTTTGATCGACGGAGAAGACAAAACGGGGTTGGCCGCGGTCCCGGTAACCAACGGGCTGGAGGATTGGACAGATCTCACCGTCGCGCGGGATGTGATGCTGAACAAAGGCGTTCATCAAGTGCGGATGGATCTTGTCGGAGGTTGGTTCAGCGTGGATAACTTTTCGGTCACCGCCGCCAGCGAATTTGGGCTGGGCGATGTCAACCAAGACGGCTTCGTGAACTTTCAGGATATCAATCCTTTGATTGGGCTTCTGACGGCTGACATTTATCTCGAACAAGCCGACTGTAATGAAGACGGTTTTGTGAACTTTTTGGATATCGCTCCCTTCATCACCATTCTGACCGGCGGTTAAGAACAATCACTTTCAAATAATAATTTCTAAGCAACCATAGCTCCCTTCGATTCCTAAAAACCGAAGAAGTAAATCATGAAAAGTAATTCACTTTTGACGTGCATCATTTTTGTTTGCGTCTTCGCCTTGGGAAGCAACGCTCAGGCTCAAACTCCGGGAGTGTTTGAGGTTCGATTCAATGATTCCGCTCTAACGTCCCAACAGCAAACGGAGCTGGCTCCCACGCTGGCCGCCACCAAGAGCTATTGGGAAACGATCATCACCGGCTATCAGCCCGGGGTAAATCTCGATGGCATCGACATTGTCGTCGAAGCCGCCGCCATCGATGGCCCCAACGGAATCTTGGCACAGGCCGGACCGGGCGGCTTCCGCGTCACGCGCGGCGGTTTCACATTTCTTACCGACCGCCAATTTAATTCTTCCGCCGGCGTCGTGACCATCGACACCGCGGACTTCTCTACCAATCTAATCCTTGACGTTCTCAAACATGAGGTAGGACATGCCTTGGGATTCGGGACTTTGTTCGACCTTAATGACCTCTCTCCAGATCCGGGGGAGTACATCGGCAACGAAGGTTTGGCCGCCTACCAGATTGAATACGACTCTTCCGCGACGTTCGTGCCACTGCAAAACGACACCTTGCCAGACGGCACGCGCGTGATCAACGGTCATCTTGATGAGAACAACCCGTTATCGGACGCCTTTGGACGCGCGATTGGAGATGACCTGATGTCTCCAATCATCTCCAACATAACCAACGCGAATAATCCCTCGCAAAACTTCCTTTCCGACACGTCGCTGGCAATCATGAGAGACCTTGGCTATGAAACGATTGCTACGACCTACGTCGTTCCTCCACCGGTCTTGGGTGATGCGAACTTGGACGGATTTGTGACGTTTTCGGACATCGCCTCATTCATCGGATTCTTGACAACGGGCGAGTATCTCATTCAAGCAGATTGCAACGAGGACGGCGATGTGAACTTCATGGACATCGCGCCGTTCATCTCATTCCTGACCGGCAATTGACAGAAGGTCACCTACTGCACACCAGAGTATTGCTCAACGCCCATCTCTTTTTCCCAAAGTTTGAGCTTCTTGACCAATTTCTGGGCAAGTTCAGGATGATCTTCCAAGATGTCGTTCTCTTCGCCGACATCATCGGCGATGTTGTACAAACTGAGTGCTCCGCTGCGATAGGCCAGTAACTTCCAATCATCGGCGCGAACCGAGGCGTAAAGGTCCTCGTACGCTCGGTACCCATAGATTGGTTCTGCACGTTGCAGCGTGTCATTGTTGGTGATGACCGTCTTCAGCGACACACCATCAAGACCCGCAAATTTCGAAGCATCACCGCCGGCGATGTCGACCAATGTCGGAAACAGATCCGTCGTCTGAATGACGCTGTCGTTTTGAGTTCCCGGTTTGGTAACCCCCGGCCAATGCACGATGAAGGGAACTCGCGCGCCGCCCTCACAAAGCGTGTCCGAACGTTTGCCGCCGCGAAACGGCCCGTTTTCAAAGTAGCCGCCTTGATCGGAGATAAACAGAATGATGGTGTTGTCTTTCATTCCCTTCTCTTGGATCGCGCCGCGGATGCGTCCAACCGATTCGTCCATTGCAGCCACCATGGCCGCGTAGTGCGCGAATCTTCCGGTGAGCCCCTTTTTCTCAAAATGCTCGAGGAAATCTTTTCGTCCCTCGTGCGGACCGTGCACGTTGTAGTACCAGCACGAGATCATAAACGGTTTCTCTTGATCGTATTGCTGGATAAATTCTACCGTCTCATCCGTCAGTCGATCGGTGAGATACTTCTCCTTTTCGTCGCCCAGCACATCCGTGTTTTTGAAGTAGGACGGATAATACGATTTTGGGTGTCCCCAGTTTGTTGTTCCAATCTGACGATCAAACCCCTGATGTACCGGGTGATAAGGTTCGTGGCCTAAATGCCATTTTCCGACTAACAGATTGTAATACCCAAGTTCTTTCAAAGCTTCCGCGTAGGTCGTCTCTTCCAAGGGCAACCAATTTCGACACGGGAACTGAGCTGGATCATTCTCCCACAGATTAAATTCGGTTTCGGTTCGACCAAATTTATCAAACTCAGGAAACTTGGGACCGCCAGGGATATGCCGGACGATCTTCAATCGCGCGGGATGTTTTCCCGTCAGAAGCGTCGCTCGACTGGGACTGCAAGTTGGACAGGCAACATAAGCCTGCTGGAAATCTAGGCTCTCGCTCGCCAGGAGGTCAACATTGGGAGATTCGAATTTATCGTTGCGAAACCCTAAGTCTGCCCATCCCAAGTCGTCCACAAAGAACAACACGATATTGGGCGCCGAAGACTTCGCATCAACCGTGTCGGCCAATACATCGGCTGACAACACGCATATCGCACCAAGGATCAGAAGCAAGGATTGGAACTTCATTTTCGCCCTATAATTATTTTCAATGCTTGAGAATGGTATAAAGTGTTTTCTTCTACGACGTACTCGATGGCTTTTGTTTCTGAACACGTTGGCAAGGCCCCCCGATTATCAACAGTCACCGAATTAACATAAGTAAAAGAGCTCAATCTTGATAGCTCTGGAACAAATACAATCTAAACCAAAACGCGGAAAACAAATTCAATGCTTGGCAAATTTTGCTTAACCACGATCGCGGCCGCTGCTGTAGCGAGTCTATGCCTTTTGACTTCGTTCGCCCACGGTGACGATACTCAAACGGTACATGTCATCTTGCTGGCCGGGCAGTCAAACATGGCCGGAAAAGGAAGTTTCAGCGAACTATCTGCCGAAGATCAAAAACGCGTCGAAGCGGTTGCCCCGCGGGTCATGCTGAGCATCAACGGGAAACCGGCTCAGCCATTGGGCGTCGAACAAACCAAGCCCAGAAAAACGAAAGCCGCTCCCACTGATTCGTCAGCCAAGAAAAAGGAAGGGGCTACTGACGCGGCTTCGGCCAAAGCACAAAACAAGGTCCCCGTTCCTCTTGATCGCTTTGGGCCAGAGATGTTTATCGCGGTCACGCTGGCCGAAGCAAATCCTGAACGAAACTATCTCTTGGTGAAGTACTCCATGGGCGGCACGGCGCTTTACGGCGCGTGGAATCCTCAATGGTCTCTCGAAAAATCCAAAGCCGTCGAAAAGACCGAGAGAAAACAGAACGCCAAACTCTACCAGCAACATGTCGACGCGATCAATGAAAACCTGTCTAAATTGAAGTCCCAAGGTAGACAGTACAAGATTATCGGTGTGGCGTGGATGCAAGGCGAGAACGATGCGGCACTGGAAGTTTCAGCGATCAGCTACGAGGCCAACCTGAAGAAACTGGTGGCCGCCTATCGTTCCGATTTTGAATTACCCGAATTGCCGTTTGTTTGCGGGCAGATCAATTCCCAATACGGCACTTTTGATGCGGGACCGGACACCGTCCGCGCTGCGTTTGTCGCCGTGGCCGAGGCCGATCCGCGCGTAGAAGTCATTCGCACCATGAAGGAAAGACCGCCAACGGACTTCCCCAAAGTCGACGGAGCCCACTACAACGCCGAGGGACAGAAACGACTGGGAACTGCCATGGGGCGGGCTCTGATGAAGCTTAATTGAAATCTGCGACAACCAAATACGTACGAAAGAAAACATGATTCCACGGCTGCGCTTCTTCACTCACTTTGCTTTCACGGTCGCGCTGGCGGCGGTGATCTTGGAAGATTCAGTCTGCCTGGGCGAAACGCATGCGACGGAGAAACCCAACGTGGTCTTGTTTGTCTCCGATGATCATGGACTCGACGCGCTCGGATGTTATGGCAATCCGGTGATTCGAACTACCAACATGGATCGTCTGGCGGACCAAGGTGTTAAGTTCACTAACGCCTATTGCACCAGTGCCAGTTGTGCCGCCAGTCGATCCGTAATTTTGACGGGCAAGTATGGTCACGCCACAGGTTCCTATGGGCATGTTCACGACTACCACCATTTCAGCACGTTCCCGGATGTGGCATCGCTTCCGGTGCTGATGGAAAAGGCGGGATACGAAACGGCGCGTATCGGCAAATACCATCTGGCTCCGGATTCGGTCTACCGTTTTACAAAAGTACTCAAAGCCGATCCACGCAGCACTGTCGAAATGGCGGACTTGTGCCAACCAGTCATCGCGGGCGAAAAACCGTTCTTCCTTTACTTCTGTCCCGACGATCCGCATCGCGGGGACCCTTTCACTCCCGAACCTTGGAACGCCCCCAATTCTTTTGGAAATCGTCCTGAAGGATATCCTGGTGTGACAACCGAAAAGTATGATCCGCAAACGGTACGAGTGCCGCCGTTTTTGCCCGACACGGTTGAGTGCCGCGCTGAACTTGCTCAGTACTATCAGTCCGTCTCGCGCATCGACCAAGGGTTGGGGCGGTTACTTAAGTTGCTCGAAAAATCTGGCAAATCCGACAATACGATTATCATCTATCTGTCGGACAACGGCATCGCATTCCCGGGAGCCAAAACGACCGTTTACGAACCGGGAATCCGATTGCCGCTGATCGTTAAAGATCCTAGATCCGCCGCCCAAGGATCTGTGAACAATGCGATCGTGACTTGGGTTGACCTCACGCCAACGATTTTGGACTTTGCCGGGGTTCCATTTAAAGCCGGTGACTTCCACGGCAAGAGCTTTCGCAACATACTCGACCAAACCGATCCCGAGGGTTGGGACGAAATGTTTGCCGCTCATAATTTTCACGAATTAACGATGTACTACCCGATGCGTGTGGTGCGATCAGGCAACATGAAACTGATTTTCAACATCGCTGCCGGGCTGGAATATCCTTTCGCGTCGGATCTTTGGACCGCATCGACTTGGCAGAGCATTCACCGGGCGCAACAACCTCTGTTCGGAAAACGGAAAGTCAAAGACTATTTATTCCGTCCAAAATTTGAGCTGTATGATTTAGAGGCAGATCCTGACGAACTGAACAATTTAGCCAACGCCCCTCAGCACGCCAAATTGCTTGTGACAATGAAAGAGAAAATGAAAGCTCTGCAGATCCAAACCAAGGATCCTTGGCAGATCGTCTGGGGCAACAAAACTGAAGCCCAAGGAACGGGCGTCGGCCTCTAAAACTCCCCACGGCATAAGAACGCGCTTGAGTCAAACAGAAGATAAACCGGCAAAGAATGAACCGCCTTCTCTTGCCGTTTTACGACACGGCCATGTTGCATCTGTTGGAAAAATAGCGTCAGCGACGGTTTGAACACGTCGCCTCCTGAAAACTTACAGTGGCAATAAAAATCATGCAGTATTATATGAACGTAGATCTTTGTGACAGTGGATCGAAGCACATTCACTTATTTTGACGCACGGCAGTTGCCGGACGCTGCTATTGATTTTCAAACCGAGACCAAATCGTTGGAGCCAACCGATGAATCAAGCTATTGGAAAAGCACAACTTTTTCTCGTCTGCTGCGTAGGCACCTTGGTGCTCTTGAATTCGCCGACCTTGGCTCAGGTCAACGGGCCGGGGACCTCGCCGTCAGAACTCTTTGACACCGTCCTGAACCTGCCCGGCGACGAGGCAGTCATCGCGGGTTTTATTTTTGAGAGCGTTGGAGGGATAGCCGGGCAGACCACTCAACTCAATGTCAATGACGACGGGGATTTGGGGGGCTATTTTGAGGCCCTCTCCGGCAGCGAGGTGAATATCAATGGCGGGTCCGTAGACCGCTTGTTCAGTGCTCAATTGGGCAGTGAAGTGAATATCAGCGACGGTTTTGTGGGCCGCTACTTTGATGCCGGAACGGGCAGTGTTGTGAACATTACCGGTGGGACCGTAAGCAACTTCTTTGAGGCCCTCTCCGGCAGCGCGGTGAATATCACTGGCGGAACCGTTGGCAGTGGATTTGAGGCCCTCTCCGGTAGTGTCGTGACCATCAGTGGCGGAAACATGGGCGTCAACTTCACTGCCTTATCCGGCAGCGCAGTGAACATCAGCGGCGGGGCCTTTGGTCATCCCTTTTCGGCAGTCGCTGGTAGTGACGTAGAGTTGATTGGCGGCGAGTTCCGTCTCAATGGAACCGATTTCTCTGGCAGTACAATTACTCTTGCCGACGGTGATGTTTTCACTGGCACCCTTGCCGATGGTTCGTCTTTCATTTTCAGCCACGCCACTTCGGATGAGTTAGCAAACGTGACTCTAACAGCATCCACTTTGCCCCCAGCGGATCCCAGTCCGATTACGATTAACGCTCCGGTTGCCAGTGGACCTTCCGGGTTGAGGGCGGGGCAAACCTTGACGCTTCAGACCGGTGGATCCCTTCCCCATAACTTCGCGATAGTCAATGCAACGCTGAACGTAGAGGATGGGGAAGTGGGTCAGTTTGCCGAGGCATACAACAGCGTGGTGAACATCAGCGGCGGGGATGTGGCCCGTGACTTTACTGCCTTCGACGGCAGTGTGGTACGCATTAACGGCGGGCGTTTTGGCAATGGCTTTACCGCGTTGGATGGTAGTAAGGTGCACTTCAGTGGTGGGGATCTACAGAGAACTTTTTCTGCACAATCTGGCAGCGCGGTGAAGATCAATGGCGGGACGTTGCAAGTTCTAAATGCCATGGACGGCAGCCAAGTGAATATCAGTGGCGGGACCGTCATTGATGCCAATGCGAAATCCGGCAGCGCAGTGAACATCAGCGGTGGGACCGTGGGGATCAGCTTGGGTAACTTGAGTGCCGAATCCGGTAGTGTGGTAAACATCAGCGGTGGGTCCGTTAGTCGAAGATTTTCAGCAACCGATGGAAGTGACGTCGAGTTGATAGGTGGCGAGTTCCGTCTCAACGGAGCTGATTTTTCTGGCAGTACAATTACTCTCGCTGACGACGATGTTTTCACTGGCACACTCGCCGATGGTTCGTCCTTTATTTTCAGCGATGCCGCTTCGGATGAATTGGTGAACGTGAGCCTGACAAACGTCGTTTTGCCGGCAATAGATCTTAGTCCAAATGTAATCAACACTCCGGTCGTCAGTGGTTCTTCCGGGTTAAGGACAGGCCAAACGCTTAGTCTCGAAGCTGGCGGATCCCTGCGCGAGAACTTCGCAATCATCGACGCTACGCTAAACGTATTGGGGGGGCACTTGGGCGAATGGGCTGAAGCGGCCGGCAGCGTGGTCAATATTAGTGGTGGGATAACGGGCCTAGGCCTTTCCGCCTTTGACGGCAGTGTGGTCAACATCAGCGGCGGGGCCGTGGGTTCGTTTTTTGTCTTCGATAGCGAAGTGACTATTAGCGGCGGGACCGTAGGCACGGCCTACGCCTATAACGGCAGTGTGGTGAACATCCGTGGCGTGGACAGGGGTGTCAACTTTAAAGCCTTCGATGGCAGTGTGGTGAACATCAGTGGCGGGGAAGTGGAGCGTGGCGTTAATGCCGAATCCGGCAGCGCCGTAAATATCTTCGGTAGCGCGTTTTCGATTGATGGTGATGAGCTGGAGGCTTTGGTGCCAGGAGAAGCCTTCACCATCACCGATCGGGGCGTGACGCTTTCGGGATTCCTTGCCGATGGCGAGCAATTCAGCTTCGTGCTCAACCCACGCTACGTCGGGGCACACGTTGCCTGGTTCGAGCCGGACGCGACGCTGACCGTGACGCTTGTTTCGCCGGCCAGCTTGGGTGATGTCAATCTCAATGGAGTCATCGACCTTTCAGACATTCCTACGTTTATTGCAATTCTGGCCACTGGAGCTTATCGAGCTCAAGCTGATTGCAACCAAGATGGTGTGGTGAACTTTTTAGATATACATCCATTCATTCAAATACTTTTGAGCGCTTAAGCGTCCAACAAACCGCGTAACGTTTTGATCGTTGGCGTTAGAAAGGGAATAAAGGGTCGGCCTCACTTAAGTGCTATGCCCTTTGCGTCCCTCTCCATCTGGTTATCAAAACCGAGGCTCATTCTTTAAAAAGAAACCTCTGCGGCTGCGCGTCTCTGCGCGCGGTAATATTCTTCCGCCAAGCTCAGAGGAGCCAAAACGCGGAGGTTTATCCTCCAGAAAAAGCTTGAAGCGCCTCGGCGTTAGGTTCAGTAGAGAAAGAGTCCTTCTTGTAAGCGGGCGAACCCGGAAAAGTGAAGCCACAGAGAAAAACATTGACAATCGCAATTTCTTGGTTGCTAAAATTGATTCTATGAATATTCAACAAGTCACCTATCGCTTTTCATTTTGTATGCTGATCACCTGTGCGTTGACTGTCACGCAAACGCTCGCACAAACCTTCACGCATGCCCCATTATTCACCATCGACGGTGAATCAACCAACGACGCTTTTGGTGAATCCGTCAGGTGCGCCGGTGATGTCAACGGTGATGGAGTTGACGATCTAATTGCGGGAGCCGCACTTGATAACAAGAACGGCAACAACAGTGGAAGCGCGCGTGTGCTTTCGGGCGCTGACGGCACCGTGCTTCACCTCTTCGAAGGGGATTCCGCCGAAGACCTTTTTGGGTTCTCCGTCAGCGGCGCTGGCGACGTTAACGGCGACGGGTTCGCGGATCTGATCGTAGGCGCCCCCAGCGATGACAACAATGGCACAAACAGCGGTAGCGCTCAAGTGTTTTCCGGAGCTGATGGCAGCGTCCTCTACAGCTTCAATGGCGATTCGGCGGGCGATGAATTTGGCGCCGCGGTCAGTGGTGGAGGCGATGTCAACGGCGATGGGGTTTCTGATCTGATTGTGGGCATCCGAGGCGATGACAACAATGGCGTTAACAGCGGTAGCGTGCGCGTGTTCTCCGGAGCCGACGGTAGTGTGCTGTACAACTCCGATGGCGATTCCGCCGGCGACGAGTTTGGTTTCGCAGTCAGCAATACCGGCGACGTCAACGGTGACGGGTTTGCGGATTTGATCGTCGGCGCCTCAGGTGATGACAACACAGGGCTCAACAGCGGTAGCGCCCGAGTGCTCTCGGGCACCGACGGCAGCGCACTTTACACATTCAACGGGGATTCCGCAGGCGACTTTATGGGCAGAGCCGTCGGTGGACCGGGCGATGTCAACGGCGACGGGTTTGCGGACCTCATCGTGGGAATCCCACTCGATGACAACAATGGCGAAAACAGCGGAAGTGCGCGCGTGTTCTCCGGCGCCGACGGCAGCGTACTCTACAGCTTCAACGGTGATTCCGCAGGTGATATTTTTGGCCGGTCCGTCAGCGGTGCGGACATCAATGGCGATGGGAATTCCGACCTGATTGTTGGAGCTCCCAGAGATGACAACAACGGCGCCGAAAGCGGTAGCGCGCGTGTGTTTTCGGGAGCTGACGGCAGCGTCATTTACAATTTGAATGGTGAATCCGATGGTTACTCCTTTGGCCGATCAACTTGCGGCGCGGATACCAATGGCGATGGGGCAGCTGATGTAGTCGTGGGCGCCCCAAGCGATGACACCAATGGCGAAAACAACGGTAGCGTGCGTGTGTTCTCCGGAACTGACGGCACTTCTCTGTTCAGCTTCTTCGGAGATTCCGCAGGTGACCTTTTCGGCAGAACCGTCACCGACGCGGGCGACGTCGATGGCGATGGCGTCGATGACAGAATCGAGGGAGCTCCGCTGAACGACAACAACGGTACCGACAGCGGGAGTGCGCGGGTGGTCTCAGGATCCGACGGCAGTGTCATCTACAGCTTCGATGGTGATTCTCCGGGCGATCAATTCGGGGCCGCCGTCGCCGCCGCCGGTGATGTCAATGGCGATGGAGTTGCCGATCTGATTGTGGGAGCACCTTTTGATGACAACAACGGTATCGGCAGCGGAAGCGCCCGACTGTTTTCCGGATCCGACGGCAGTGTGCTGTTCAGCTTCGATGGAGCCTCCGCTGGCGACCGGTTTGGTTTATCCGTTGCCGGCATCGGCGATGTCAACGGCGATGGGTTTGACGACGTGGCTGTGGGAGCCCCCTTTGCTGACAACAACGGCGTCGACAGTGGTAGCGTTGTACTTTTCTCAGGTTCCGATGGCAGCGTCATCTTCACCTTCGACGGCGATTCGGCGGGCGATCAATTCGGCATCTCCGTGACGGGCGTCGGCGATGCCAACGCCGACGGAACCGCTGACCTAATCGTCGGGGCGCCCTTGGACGATAACAACGGCGTCGATAGCGGCAGCGCCCGTTTGCTTTCGGGTGCTGATGGACGAGTGCTAAATACCTTCGACGGGAATTCAGCCGGCGACCAGTTCGGTTTCTCCTCAAGAGCCGACGGAGACATCAACAACGATGGCGCGACCGATTTCTTGATCAGTACTTTCTATGGCACTATCAATGAAGGCTATTTATTTTTCAGCCAGGCCAAGCCCGCTATCTTGGGTGACGTCAATCAAGACTGTGAAGTAAATCTGCTTGACGTCGCTCCGTTTATTGAAATACTAAGAAATGATGGTTTTCTGACAGAGGCAGATTGCAATCAAGACGATGTCGTGAACTTCGTGGACATCATCGCCTTTATTGATATTCTGGCTCAAAATTAAGCTTCAACAAAACGGCCGTGACTTTGCACGCAGTCCTGAAACCTAACGAGCCATTCATGAGAACATTCATCTTATGCGTCCTTGCCACGTTTTTCTCATCGGCTTGTCAAACCGCTGCGGGCGATTTGTACATTGAAGTGCTGCAATACAGGAATGACGTGGTCGTAACGTCCGCCGGCACCGTCGATACGACGAATTTGGTGCTTGGCTCAACCGAAATTTTTGGCGGCGCGTTGCAGCCGGCCACAAACGCGGATCCCACCGCAAACGCGAACCTCACCACCGGTTCAGGCGAACTCAACCAGCCGGTCGACGTTTATTTCAACCCGAATGCGGAACCAGTAAGTGGCCCGAATTCGTTCGGGTTTGGGACCTTCACTTCTCTTCCTGACTCGGGTTCAGGTGACGTACATGGCTTCGCCGCCAATCCGTTGAACCCCATTTTAGGACACGCGCCGTACATCGCCGTCCCCCAAGGCTACGTCTCGGGTGATTTTCTCTCTAGTGAAATGACCTTCCACAACCGCAGTTTCGTCGACCTTGGTTTAGAGGAAGGGATGTATACCTGGTCGTTTGCCGGCAATGAGGTAACACTGGTCATCGTCGTTCCGCTTGGCCTTCCTCCGATCCTGGGCGACTGCAACTTTGACGGCGAAGCGAACTTTCTGGATATCACACCGTTCATTCAAACGCTGACCTCCGGCCATTTTCTAATCGAGGCCGATTGCAACGTAGACGGCGAAGTGAACTTCTTCGATATCGCTGCGTTTGTTGAGATACTTGGTGGATGAGCGAGTTCGATTTCTTTGTTGCCATTTTAGCGCCCTCGGATTCAATGAACAGCTTTCGTGCTATTATGCTTTCATGAAAAAGCAAATTTACACCGGCACATTTCTCCTTCTTTTGTTCTTGCTTTTGACCTCTGATCTACAGGCGCAAAAGAACTACTTCAAACACAAAGAAACCGTCAACCTGACCGCGCTTGATCAACCGCCCGAGGCGCCGCTGTCCTTGTGGTACAAACAGCCCGCCGTGATTTGGGAAGACGCGCTGCCGCTGGGCAATGGTCGACTGGGCGCGATGGTTTACGGCGGCGTCGGCCAAGAACGCATCACGCTCAACGAGAACACGATCTGGGCCGGACCACCGATCCCCGAGGTTAAGGAAAACGTCAGCGCAACGGTCGACAAAGTCCGCGCACTGTTGTTTGAAGGGAAATACACCGAAGCGCAAGCCCTACAGCAATCGGTGCTGACGGCACGAATTTCGCCGCGCAGCTACCAACCGCTTTCGGATCTAACCTTCGATTTTGGCCACGCCGGCAGCGCGACCGAATATCGGCGGGATCTGAATCTTGACACCGCCGTCACCACCACGCGCTATTCAAGCAGCGGCGTCAACTATGTACGTGAGCAGTTCATCAGCCCCGTCGATGATGTGTTTGTGATGCGGGTTACTGCCGACAAACCGGGGGCCGTTTCGTTTTCAATGCAGGTCAAACGGCGAGGCAAATTTTCAGTGGTCGCCGACGGAGATGATACGCTGGTCGCAATGGGTCAAGCGTCTCACGGCAATAAGCATTTAGGCGTGAAATTCGCCAGCCGCTACAAAGTCGCCACCGAAAACGGCACGACGCGCGTCGAAGGGGATAAAATTAACGTCACCGATGCGACGTCGGTTGTGATCTACATCACCGCCGCGACGGACTACAACGCCACCGACACCGGCAATCCGTTGGCTCATGATCTTAAAAAGGCCTGCCAGCAAACCGAAACAGCGGCAGCGTCTAAAGATTACGCTCAACTGAAATCCGATTCGATCGCATCGCATCAAGAGCTTTTTCGCCGAATTGCACTCAAATTAGGATCGCCATCAACGCTGGACACGCTAACGCGACTCAAAGGCTACAAAGACAAACACAACACGACGATCGACCCGGATTTTGAAGCACTCTATTTTCAGTACGGACGTTACTTGCTGATCACGTCTTCGCGACCGGGAACGATGCCCGCCAACTTACAGGGCATTTGGGCCAAAGACATGGCATCGCCGTGGAACGCGGATTACCACATCAACATCAACATGCAGATGAACTACTGGATTGCCGAAGTCGGGAATCTATCGGAGTGTCACCTGCCGTTTATGGATTACATCGAACGCTTGGTTCCGTCGGGGCAGAAAACCGCCAAGGAACTTTACGGCGTCGGCGGGTTCTTTGCGGGTCACACTTCCGACGCTTGGCATGGCACGGTTCCTTTTGGCAACGTCCAATACGGACAGTGGGTCGTCGGCGGCGCCTGGTGCACTCGGCACTTCATGCAGCACTATCGCTTCACCGAAGACAAAGACTTTCTGCAAAAACGGGCTTATCCAATCTTGAAAGAAGCTTCATTGTTCTTTTTGGATTGGTTGGTGGAACATCCCGAAACGGGCAAACTGGTTTCGGGCCCAAATACCTCGCCGGAGAACAAATTTTTGCTTCCGGGAGTTACGCGCGAACGATTGGCGAAAGAGCAAAAGGCCGTCAAAGGGAAAAGCGGCGGCGAACAACGGAAGATCCTGGAATCGAAGAAGCTGTACAGTAACCTCACGATGGGCTGTGCCATGGACCAGCAGATCATTTGGGATTTGTTTAACAACACGATCGAGGCGGCAAAAATTCTTGGCATCGAAGACGATTTCACCCGGAAGGTAAAAGCGGCGTTTGATAATCTTGCCATGCCGAAGATCGGCGCTGACGGCCGGTTGATGGAATGGACCGAAGAGTTTGAAGAATTCGATCCCGGGCATCGCCACATCTCTCACCTGTACGCTTTGCATCCCGGTCGCCAATACCACATGAACAACGCCCCGGAAATGGTCGCCGCGGCTCGCAAGACGATCGACGGACGGTTGGCTCAAGGCGGAGGCCATACCGGATGGAGCCGCGCGTGGATTATAAATTTTTGGGCGCGATTCAAAGAAGCCGAAAAGTGCCATGAAAACATCGTGCTGCTTTTAAAGAAGTCAACGCATGACAACCTATTCGACAAACATCCTCCCTTTCAAATCGACGGCAACTTTGGCAGCGCCGCCGGCATGGCCGAAGCACTCGTCCAATCCCATGCCGGAGAAATCGAATTGCTCCCGGCACTGCCTAAGGCTTGGGCCGATGGTTCGGTGAAAGGCCTATGTGCCCGCGGCGGCTTCGAAGTCGATATGCAGTGGTCCGATGGTAAGCTATCCTCGGCGACGCTGCGGTCGAAGCTGGGTAATGGCTGCCAAGTCCGCTACGGCGAAACCGTGATCGAATTGAAAACGGACGTCGGCCAGAGTTGTGAGTTGGCTGATCAGTTGGGCCTTTGATCTTCTCGCACCCAGAGGATTCGCCCAAGTTACTTGGTTCAAAATTGTATTTAATCTCACGCGCGGTCCTTTGCCAGTTGGGCTATGGATAATCTAGAAAAGCTCTGAAATGAATCTATTTAGTCGAATCTTGTTCACCGTCGCTTTCGCGCTCACCGCCGACGGTCCCCTCAATGCTGCTCCACAGGATCAAACACAAGCGTCAACGCAGAAAAAGCCAAACGTGATCTTGATCTACGCTGACGATCTTGGCATCGGCATGTTGGGATGCTACGGACAAAAGGTGGTGACCACGCCCAACATTGATCAATTGGCCCGAGGTGGCGTCAGTTTCACTCACGCGTACAACATGGGCGCTTGGGCGGGTGCCGTTTGCACCGCCAGCCGAACGATGCTCAACACCGGCCGGTTTCTTTGGCAAGCCCAAGACAGTGTACAACCGGCCATTGAACAGAAACAAATGTGGTCGCAGCGCATGCACGCCGCCGGCTATAAAACTTACATGACCGGTAAATGGCACGTGCCCAATGCCTCCACCGATGCTTTATTTGACGTCGTCAAAAATGTCCGCGCGGGTATGCCGCAGGACTTCAGAAGCCAAGGCGCCGACGGCAAACCCAAGGGCTACGGCTACAACCGGCCACTGGATGAAGACGATTACAAAAACGGTGGGAAGCCATGGGACAAAACCAACGGTGGATTCTGGGAAGGCGGCACGCACTGGAGTGAAGTCGTTGCCAACGACGGGATTGAGTACTTAGAGACCGCGGCCGAGGACGATGATCCTTTCTTTATGTACCTGGCCTTCAACGCAACCCTTGACCCGCGTCAATCGCCCGAGGAATACATCGACCGATACCCTTTGGATCGCATCAAACTTCCTGAGAACTTTTTGCCGCAATACCCGCACGCCGACAAGATCTGTGGTTTGGGGCCGCGCGATGAGAAACTGATGCCTTACCCGCGGACCGAGTTTGCCGTCAAGGTCCACCGCCAAGAGTATTTTGCAATCGTGACTCACATGGACGATCAGATCGGCAGGATCATGGCGGCGCTTGAAAAAACCGGCAACGCGGACAACACATACGTCGTCTTCACCGCGGATCATGGTCTGGCCGTCGGCCGACACGGGCTCTCGGGTAAACAGAACATGTATGACCACAGCGTGCGAGTTCCCTTTTTCGTCGTTGGTCCGGGCATTGAAGCGGGAACCAATGTCGAAACTCCGATCTATCTGCAGGACGCCATGGCGACGACGTTGGAGCAGGGCGGTGCATCGACCGCCGGCGTTGACTTCAAAAGTCTGCTGCCGCTGATACGCGGCGAAACATTGCAGCACTACTCGGCGATCTACGCCGCATATATAGATCGGCAGCGGATGGTAACCGTGGACCAGTGGAAGCTGATTGCTTACCCCAAGATCGGCGTCGAGCGGCTTTATAACTTGGAAAAGGATCCTCTCGAAACCAACGATCTATCCACGAACCCCGAATTCGCCCCCCAGCTGGCGAAGATGCGGAAAGCCCTCAGTGATCTGCAAACCGAACTCGAACCAAATTATGAACGACCACCATCCGAGGCCAAGGGTTCATGATGGGGCGATTGGCGACGAGTAGCATTAGGTCAGCACCGATGATTCAGTTTGCTGAACGGACGGCGATGGAGCGTTTTGAGCAAAAATTTCCGTCAGCTTTTCTTGACGGTAGGTGAAGATCTTTTTCAAATCGGGTTTCACCATCAATTTATGAATCAGACTTCCACCACGTGGAATGTAGTGCACATTATCCATCACTGAGGTCACACCATTGCCCAAATCGAAGAAGGTGTGTTCGTGATACCACTTTTTGTATGGGCCTTTCAATTGTTGATCGACGAATCGGTGAGGAGGTTCCCAAACGCAGATTTCGGTCCGCCACTTGATCGGGATCATGTGCAGACGAATTTTGTAATCCAGCAAGGCCCCATGGCTGATTGCCAGCGGCATAGGCGTTAAAATCTGAAAATTCAACCACGGCGGCGTGATCGCCTCGAGATTCTGGGCATCTGAAAAGAAATCAAAAACTTCGTCAATTGGACGTTGAACTTCCATCGTCGCCCGCAATCGGTAGCCTATTTCGGCATCATCAGAAAGTTCCAGCGTAGGCGGGTTGATCATTTGACCCTCTTGGTACAGATTTGTGACTATAAAACTTGGACCGGATCCTCCACCACAAGTTAACCGGAATCTTCTGCACGGAAACGCATTGAATTCAATCCTGCAAAAAATCGTCGATCATAAATTATCCGAAATCGCCGCCGCCAAGGCCGCGCGGCCGATCCAGGACGTCACCGCTGCCGCCGACAAAGCGGCCGAGCCAAGGGATTTTTTATCGGCGTTGCAAAACGCCGAAGATATCGCGCTGATCGCCGAAGTCAAAAAAGCCAGCCCCTCCAAAGGCGTCATTCGTGCCGATTTCGATCCGGTGAAAATCGCCAAAATCTACGCCCAGTCAGGAGCGTCCTGCATCAGTGTGTTGACCGACGAAAATTTCTTTCAGGGGCATCTGGACTATCTCACGGCGATTCGCCAGCAGGTAGACATCCCGCTGCTTCGCAAAGACTTCATCATTGACGAATATCAAGTCTTCGAGGCGCGCGCTGCGGGTGCCGATGGGGTGCTGTTGATCGCCGAATGTCTCACGCCTGACCAGTTGATCGGACTGCATCAACGGATTTGTGATCTCGGCATGACACCCCTGGTCGAACTCTACGATGAAGAGAACGTCGAAAAAGTGATCGCCGCCCACCCGGTGCTGGTCGGCGTCAACAATCGTGACCTCAACACCTTTGAGGTCGACCTCAACCACAGCGTCAACGTCAAAAAACTGTTGCCCCCGTCGGTGACTTTCGTCAGCGAAAGCGGTATCTACAGCCCAAGCGATGTTCAGATGCTTCGGGAAAACGGCGTCGATGCGATGCTGGTCGGCGAATCGCTCATGCGTGCCGACGATATTGGCGACGCGGTGAAGACGCTGCTGGGAAGTTGAAGCCCATTGTCGCTCAACTTTCCAAGTTGATAGCGCGCACTACAAACACCGTTAGCCCAAAAATCTCCGTTTAAATTGGTAATCAGCGCCCCCTATTACGCATACGATTCGGAGAATCGAGCGACAATCCGAACCATCGACCGCCCTGCCCCTCTTTGTTAGAATCTCCGCCAAACAAAGCAGCAAACCAAGAAAGCGAATTTTCTCCGTGGCACGATACATTCCGCAGCAAATCGAACCCAAATGGCAAAAGTACTGGGCCGACAACAAGACCTTCAAAACGCCGGAGACCGTCACCGGTAAGAAACTCTACGCGCTGGACATGTTTCCCTACCCCAGCGGCGAAGGACTGCACGTCGGACACCCCGAAGGCTACACCGCCACCGACATCGTCGCGCGGCAAGCACGCATGACGGGGACTTCGGTGCTGCATCCGATGGGTTTTGACGCCTTTGGATTGCCGGCCGAAGAGTACGCCAAAAAAACTAACACGCCGCCACGCGATTCGACCGAACGCAACATTGAGAATTTTGTTCGCCAACTGAAGATGCTGGGGTTCAGCTACGACTGGGACCGACAAATTTCCACGACCGACATGGACTACGTGCGGTGGACGCAGTGGATCTTCACGGTGCTGTTTGATACCTGGTACGACCATGATCAGCAAACCGGCCGTCCGATCAGCGAATTGCCGATCCCCAGTGATGTGCAGGAGGCCGGCGATGAAGAGGTGCGCAGATACCAAGACGATTTCCGTTTGGCTTATCAAACCGAAGCTTTGGTCAATTGGTGTCCCGAACTGCGGACGGTGCTGGCCAATGAAGAGGTCATCGACGGAAAATCGGAAGTCGGTGGTCATCCTGTTGTGAGGAAACCGCTGCGGCAGTGGATGTTGCGGATTACGGCTTACGCGGACCGTTTGGAGAAAGATCTTGAGGCGCTGGACTGGTCCGATGGGATCAAGAAACTGCAGCGCGATTGGATCGGTCGCAGCACCGGAGCCGAAGTCGATTTCTATATCGGGGCCACAGAGAACATCGGCCAATGGAAGTCCGGTCGATCGGCCAGCGGATTCCCACGCAAACCTGATAATGACGTTCTGCGCGTCTACACGACGCGCCCTGACACCCTGTTCGGGGCGACCTACATGGTTTTGGCGCCCGAACATGCGGCGGTTGAGCGACTGACAACAGACGATCAAAGATCAGCGGTCGAGGACTACGTGGCCAAAGCGGCGGCCAAGAGTGATCGTGACCGCCAAGACGACAAAACAAAAAAGTCGGGCGTCTTCACGGGGGCTTACGCGATCAACCCGGTCAACGACAAACCGATTCCAATTTGGATCGCGGATTATGTGTTGGCGTCCTACGGCACCGGAGCCATCATGGCCGTGCCGGCTCACGACACCCGTGACTTCGCATTCGCCAAACAGTACGACATCGAAATCATCCCCGTTGTGCAACCCACCAACAACGACGATGTGGACTTGGACAAATTAACCGCCGGTGAAATTTGCTTCGCCGGTTTGGGCACCGCGATTAACTCGCAGCAATACGACGGCACGCCCACCGTCGAATTCAAACAATCCATCACGCAATCGCTGGCCGCGTCGGGCGTTGGCAGCGAAGCGGTCAATTACAAACTGCGTGATTGGCTGTTCAGTCGCCAGCGATTTTGGGGCGAACCGTTTCCGATTTTGCATGAACTGGATCAGCAGCAGTACGCGGCGGGCAAAGTTCAACCCACAGGAAATGTAAGAACAGTTCCCATCGCGGATCTGCCCGTGCCCTTGCCCGAATTTAGCGACTACGGCGGACAACCCGAGGGCGATGCGGCTAACGAGTATGCACCGCCATTGGATTTGGCCGATGATGATTGGCTGTATCCCGAAATCGACGGCGTGGTTTACAAACGTGAGACCAACACGATGCCGCAGTGGGCCGGATCATGTTGGTATTACTTGCGGTTTATCGACCCCAACAACGACACGGTCTTCGTTGATCCAGAATTGGAAAAACAATGGATGCCGGTCGATCTTTACATCGGCGGCGCCGAACACGCCGTACTGCATTTGCTGTACGCTCGTTTTTGGCACAAGGTGTTGTTCGATCGCGGCCACTTGCAGACCAAAGAACCGTTTCAAAAGCTGGTCAACCAAGGCATGATCTTGGGCGACATCGAATTCACCGGTTATCAAGATGGAAATTCCAACTGGATCTCCAGCACCGATGTCCACCGCGACGAAGAACGGAACCCCATCACCAAGGCCGGCGATGCGCTGACGACCCTCAAGGTGGAACCCGATGACGCGCAGAAATCAGGCAGCACATTTGTGTTGAAAGAGAACCCTGAGATCTCGGTGGATAGTCGCGCCTATAAAATGTCCAAGAGCCGAGGCAACGTCGTGACGCCGGACAATGTTGTTGAAACTCACGGTGCTGATTCGCTGCGTTTGTACGAGATGTTCATGGGGCCCCTGGAGCAGGCGAAGCCTTGGAGCACCGCCGGCGTCAGTGGCGTGAGGAATTTCTTGGACCGAGTCTGGCGTTTGGTGGTCGAAGGCGACAAGGACGCCGATAAGAACGAGGCTCAGAATGAGATTACGCTCAGTTCCGCCGTCGTGGATACGCCGCCTAACGAAGAACAGACGCGCATCCTGCATCAGACGATCAAAGCGGTCACTCAGGATATCGAGAAATTGAGCTTCAATACCGCGATCGCGCGGATGATGGAGTTTGCCAATTTCTTTACTAAGCAAGAGCAGCGGCCCAAGGACTGTTTGAATCCGTTTTTACTGCTGCTGTCGCCGTTTGCACCGCACATCGCTGAAGAACTTTGGTCGGTGTTGGGGAATGAGAATACGCTGGCGTATGAACCTTGGCCGGAATTTGACGAAGCGCTGACGATCGAATCGTCCGTTGAGATTCCTGTTCAGATCATGGGCAAAATTAAAACACGTTTGAAAGTGCCGCGCGGCACGTCTAAGGACGAACTTGAGAAATTGGCGTTGGCCGATGAAAAGGTGGCCGAACTGTTGGCCGATAAGCAGATCATAAAAACGGTCGTCGTACCGGATCGCTTGGTTAATTTTGTCGCGAGGTAGGCGCCCTGACGGGCGATTTCGAATTTATGATTTCTAATTTCGGAATTCTAAAAATCCAAAATCCAAAATCCAAAATCCAAAATCCAAAATTTGAAATTTGAAATTTGAAATTTGAGATCCACCGCGCACATGTGGCAACCAAAATCTAACGCTCTGTTGCGACGCAAGTTGCTCGCCTGGTTCGACGGCCACCAGCGCGATCTGCCATGGCGTAAAAACAAGACGCCCTACCGCATCTGGATCAGCGAAATCATGCTGCAACAGACGCAGGTGGCGACCGTCATTGACTACTACTTGCGGTTCATGAAGCGGTTTCCCAATGTGAAGAAACTAGCGGCGGCCGATCAAGCCGAAGTTTTGAAGCTATGGGAAGGGTTAGGCTATTACCGACGCGCCCGGCAGCTGCACGCGGCGGCGATCGAAATCGTTGAAAACCGAGGCGGCGTTTTCCCCGAAACGTTCGACGAGGTGCTAAGCTTGCCCGGCATCGGCCGCTATACCGCCGGAGCCATTCTTTCGATCTCCCAAGACCAACGATTGCCTATCCTCGAAGGTAACACCATCCGTCTGTACGCGCGACTGTTGGGGATGAAATCCGATCCTCGTACGACCGCGAATCAAAAAGTGCTGTGGGAGTTCGCTGAATCGATCCTCCCGCGGAGGCGCTGCGGCGATTTCAATCAAAGCTTGATGGAGGTCGGCAACCAAATTTGCAAACCGAAGCAGCCGCTGTGCGACCAGTGCCCCATCGCTTCTTGGTGCCCGACGTTTGTCAAAGGCTGGCAGGATGTGATTCCGGCCAGGGGAAAAAAAATCGTCTACGAGGACCTGCGGGAAGCCGTTGTACTATTATCCAAAAAGGTGCGCGGGCAGCGCAAGTGGCTGGTGCGCGTCTGCGGTCCCGATGAACGATGGACGGGACTTTGGGATTTTCCGCGCTATAAATTTGATGGCGAATCGGAAATAGAAACGCTGGCCCAGCAGCTGAAACTCAATACGGGGTTTAGTGCCACACTCGAATCACGCGGTCGACCGATTAAACATGCTGTGACGAAGTATCGAATCGAGCTACACTGTTTTGCGGCAACCAGCGTTAGTGGAAGGCTGAAAAAACAGACAACCGAAACCCGGTGGGCTACGCTTGAGCAGTTACAGGAACTGCCGATGAGCGTGACTGGCAGGAAGATCGTAGGGCGGTTGTAGGACGAGGATCACATTTCTGTTGCGGCTCAATCCCTTGTCTGTAGTGGATCTTGTCAAAGATCCCTTGCACGGGAGAGATCTAAATAACTGCGAACAGGGATTTTTAACAAAATCCACTACCTCGATTTAGCGCGATGAAGCTTATTGGTCCGAGACAAAATGAAAAAAACGAAACCACCTATTTGCACCGGATGCACGCTATTGTGCGATGACGTTGATTTCGTCGTAGGCGAAAGTGGTGTCTCTTCCAACGTCGATTGTCATGTCGCTCAAGCCTTCCTCAAAAATGCAAACCAATTCCGCGCCAGCGCTCCCAAGAATTCGTCCGATTTCCCGGCGCTGTCGAAATCACTCAGCGATCGCCTGCAATCGGCCGACGCGCCGCTGATCGTGGGGCTGAACCATTTGACAACCGAGGCACAACAATGGGCTTGGCGGATTGCGGACGTTGCCGGCGCGACGATTGACACGACGCTGTCCAAGGCCAATCGCGCCAGCATTTACGCTCTGCAGAGGCTGGGAAAGGTAACCGCGTCACTTGGCGAAATCGCGACGCGCGGTGATCTGATCGTCTTTTGGTTCTGCGACCCGGTGACGACTCATCCCCGTCTGATTCCGCGGCTGAAACAAACCAACAGCGCCGCGCAGAAGCGGATTGTGTTTGTGGGTGATGGCAGATGCGCGACAGCTGAGGTGGCCGATGATGTTTTCGATGTCGCCGAAGCCGACGCGGCCGATATGATCCGAGATCTTCGTCGCGCGATTGGAAACAAAGACGGCGAAACCAAGGACGACGCAACCGATTCAACATCCAAAGACGCTCATCGGCTCGCCCGGCTGTTGACCGATAGCAACTATGGCAGCTGGATCTACGGTCACACCAACGTTGCCGCCGAACAAGACGATGTCACGATCGCCTCGCAAACGCTGGTCCGGGAGCTCAACGACCACACGCGTTTCATCAGCTTGGCCCTGCGCGATGATCAGAATGCGGCCAGCGGCGAAAATGTATTGGCAGCGCTCAGCGGATTTCCGGTGGCTGTGAATCTGTCGATGTCCATTCCGCAGTACAACGGACCGGAGTATGCCGCCGAAACGGTACTGGAGAACGGCGAGTGTGATTTTGTGTTGTTGTTTGCAGGGCAGGGCACTTCAGGCGAAATAGAGAAACTTTCTCCTGCCGCCAGGAAGTATTTGGCTCAAACGCCAAAAGCACTCATCTCCTCTGAAGTGCTGTCGGAAGTAGACGCCGAACTGCGGGTCTACGTCGACCGTCCCGGCGTGAGTGATTCGGGCGAATTCTGTCGCGTGGATGATGTTTCAATCGCCGCTAGTTGCATGGTTGCCGGAGAGCTTGGTTCGGCGAGTGATCTTTTAAGAATGGTTTTTGAGCGTCTTTGCTCGAATCAGTGAAACCGGCCCTACAGCGACTCAACCCCTCACGTAGTGGATGAGGCCACGAATCCCTGCGGGGAATTAGATCGCAACGCCTTAATTCCCCGCAAGGACTCCTAACGTCGTCCACTACCGCTGGAGATCTAAGGCAACCAACGAATGAAGTGCTGTCAGCGCGTTTGTAGGGAAAATCGGCCCGACAGCGACTCAACCG
>CAKZVF010000194.1 GCA_937921995.1 uncultured Pirellulaceae bacterium | reverse complement strand
TGGGACGGCGCGTGATGTTATGCTGCGGCTGGACGTGGCTTCGATCTTTGTATTAATCGCCAGCACATTCACCGTGATCCACGGTTTGCTGTTTACCGGTTGGCAGCGCTGGAAAATTCCGCTGTGGCTGTGGGCAATCGTAGTCGTTGGCGTGACGTTGCGCACCATTTTCTTTCACAGCATTCCCTCGTTCATCGGTGACGGGATATTTTTGTTGATGGGTTGGCTGGGAGTCATCTCTTTGACGATGGTGGCAAAAAAGTTTGGCTGGGGCGGCGTCAAGCTGATCATTTTGGGAGGCATCTTCTACACCGTCGGCGCGCTATTTAATGCGTTTGATTTCCCTGTGTTCATCCCCATGGTTTGGGGCCCGCACGAAACATTCCATTTGCTGGTCCTAGCCGGTTTGGGAGCCCATTGGGCGCTGGTGATGTCGATCGTCGACGGATCGTTTGAGAGAAGGCTGGGCGAGAAGTCGCGCGGTAGAAGTTCCACGCCTGAATGAAGAGGATGAAGAAGCGATGTTGGAATGCGCCGAGGGGAGTTGGCTGTGAATCTTTGACGTTGGTCGGACCGTTATTTGATTTATTTAGCGTTCTTGATTGGTTAACTTGGACGGGCAATCGTGCCCATCCTCCGTTGTTTGTTTAAAGTCGTTTACGGAATCAAACGGTCGTAAACCTGGCTGCGATGCCAATTCCAACGAGCAAGTGATTCGGCTATTTTCTAGATTGGGTGTCAACCCTGACCGATGATTGGATTAAATTGAGCGCTTCTAAATTAATTTCTAACGTCGACCGCAGTAATCCAGCATCAAACCCATCAAGCGGCGGAGGCTGGAAAGCCAGCCCCGTAACACTATTCTAAAGTGATACCCATGTCCCGGCACAGGTTTTACCCATGTCTCGACACTGAACATGGGAAGCGGCCCTACGCTAGAAGGTTACGCAGGGTTGGACTTAGCCACTGCAGGATCAGGTTGGGATTGGGGAGGATCTCGACCGGACTTCCGTCACCAACCTGAGCTTTGACTCTAAATTCTCCCCAAGCCAGAAGCCTCCCGAAAAGTTTCGTCTTAGGGATCTGTTGGCGAGCAAAGGCGATCGCGGTTCGATAGTCCGTGAACCTAACCAAAACCTGATCGCCCAGGAAATCAATTGTTGCATGCCGGCCAGCGATTGCGATATTAAGTTCGCCGACCATTAGGACTTTGGGGAATCACTTTTTTCGTTGGTGCTGATTTTCACTGAACCGTTGAGCACCCATTTTGCATGTTCGGCTTCGCCGCCGGTACCGCTGGGGACTTGGATTTGCATGTCTTCGAAACCGTAAGTTATCTCGGCGTTGGCACCGGTGAGTCGATCATAAAGTCCGATTGCCAGATCAGGCCAGTTCTTTGTGTGTTCTGCATTCATGTTTCTACTCTCCAAAAAGTTAAAGACTCAAATCCGCGTCAGCAAAGTAACGTCGCCCTGCTCACGTTCGTTTTTGTGTTCGCATGGCGGCGGATTTTCACGTGTCTGGAGTAAACCGATGGAATATGGCCAACGCAACAGGTAAGTCCAACTGAACTACGAAGAAGCGCAAAGAAACCATTCGCCGTTGTTACTTGGTTCTAATTGCGGATCAACTACTTAAAGACACATTCCACATCTGGATGAGGGTGACATGACTTACGCTCGAGCACGACTTTGGTTGGGAATCACTGGCGTTGGTTCCTTAGTGACCCTCGCCACGATCGCTTTGATTACCCGATTTCCGTTTGCATTGCTGACCGACGAATCCTTATTTGGGGGTGGCGAACTACTACAGCTGTGCGCTGTTGTTGGGCTGTTTGTCCTGTGGTTGTTGCCGATGGATTTCCTTGGCGGATATCTACTCCCCAAGCGATTCCAGAAGTCGGAGCAAACGTTCGGTACATGGTTTCAGTCGTATTGCGTGGGGGCCGTTTCTCAGGGAGTCATATTTGTATTGCTGGGCGCTGCGATCATCGTCAGCAGCCAGCAATTTGGACTTGCCGGGAGCACGATCGCGATCAGTTTCGGCATCTGTGCTTGCTTCTTTGTTCGAAATTGGATGATGCTCAACCGTGAGACGAAGAGTCCTGTGGTGACTGAAAAGGTATCCGATGCTTTGGCCCTGTTAGAATCATGGCAGATAAGCGTCCCCAAAGTGATCGTCGTCGATCATACCGACGTTGGGTTTACTGGAGGCATTGTGGGGCTCGGCGATCGCGCTAGGATCGTGATACCGAACTCTTGGCTCTCATTCGCGCCCCAACAGTTGGCCACCGCGATCGCTCGTCGGGCGGTTGCGATCACCAGCGGAAGTTACCGACGAGGATTATTGTTGGCGTTCGCTTGGAATGTGGTGGGCTTTGTCGGTTGCTCGCTGGTCGCAGGCAACGGATTGACCTCAGTGTCAGGGTTGGTGATGACGATCTGTTGGTTCACGCTTTGGTCATTTTTCGGATTGCTGACGCTGCCGACGGCCAGTCGAAACGCTTCATTGGAAATCGACCGCGTGTTAGCGCAGCAGGGGATGTCGGCAGAGTTGATTCGATCCGCTGCCCATACGATGGATCAACTGCAGGACGGGGAACCCGAACGTCCTGGTTTAATCGAAACCATTTTCCATCCTGTGCCCAGTGTGGCCCGCCGGAATCCGGTCGAGCCCATCGGTGGGGTGACGGCGTGGAATGTGGCGCGGACTACTTTGTTTTTCTCGTGGGCCTGTTTGGGGCTGTTGTCGCGCAGTGTCCATTGCAACCTCGGTCGGCCGGAGTTGTGGACGATGTTGCCGACGGATTAATGACTGGTGTAAATCGTTTCATTTACACTTCACCGCTGACTCCGGTTGGTAGATTCCTTAGCTGCTTTAGCAAAGTGCTTAAACTTGAGTTCCTTCGCGCCAGCCGTTTTCAATCATTTCGAGGGCGTTATCAGCTTCAACAGGGTGTGAATAGAGAAAACCCTGGAAGTATTCACATTGAAGGCCTTGGAGGTAAGCCGCTTGGCTTTCACTTTCGATACCTTCGGCGATGACTTTTAGCTCGAGGCTGCGGGCGAGGGCAATGATGGAACGAACAATCGCTTGGTGTTTTTTTGAATCAGCTAAATTCGAAACAAAAGAGCGGTCGATCTTAAGGACCTTCAACGGCATTTGGTGCAGGTAGGCTAACGAAGAATATCCAGTCCCAAAGTCGTCGATCCCGGTGGTGACACCGATCGCTTTGAGTTGGTTCAGAACCTCAATCATTTCCTCGGGCTTCTCCATCAACAAGCTCTCGGTGACTTCCAGTTTCAACTGGTCCGGACGAAGTTCCGATTCGGTAAGCGCATCGGCGACTTGATCCAGTAAGTCCTCGCCGCTGAATTGGCGGACGGAAACATTGACGCTGACGATCACGTCATTTTTAGAGATTCGATTCCACCTCGCCGCTTGCAGACAGGACTGGCGCAAGACCCAGTTGCCAATTTCGATAATCATCCCATTGGATTCGGCAATCGGAATAAATTCGCTGGGGGGGACTTTCCCTAAAATGGGATGTTGCCAGCGGATCAGCGATTCGAAACCGGCGATCGACATATCGTTGGTTCTGATGATCGGTTGAAAGCAGAGCGATAACTCATCACGGCGGATAGCGTCCTTTAGTTCGCTGGCCATTTCCAGTTTTGCGGCCGATTCAGCTTGCATTCGATTTTCAAACACACTGATGCCATTGTCGGTATATTTTTTGGCGTGATACATTGCCGTGTCGGCTTCGCGAATAATTTTATCGACCGAGGCATTGTTTGGATTGACGCAGACGACCCCGATACTGATGCGGGCAAGGATTTCGCGCCGGCATACTTGCAACGGTGCCTTTATCCGTTCTTGAATCCTTTCGGCGATGTGCACGGCGTCTTCGACGTGAGTGATTCCTTCAATCAAAATCCCGAACTCATCACCGCCAAGTCTTGCCAGAACGGCTTCGCTTTTCCTGAGACCGGAATTCAAACGTTCGGAAATTTGAATCAGAAATTCATCACCAACGTCATGCCCCAGCGAATCGTTGATCAATTTAAAATCATTGACGTCGATGTAAAGAACGGCGAACCTTCTTGAGGCATTGCGTTTGTAATGTTCCACACATCGTTCGACGCGATCCGAAAACAGGACGCGGTTGGGCAACCGCGTCAGCGCGTCGGCGACTTTTCCTTCGGTAATGTCGGTCAGTGAACCGGCGATTCTGGTCGGGATTCCCAACGGGTCGCGCACTGCAACGGCGCGGCAGAGCATCCACCGGAATCCGCCGTCTTGGTCGGGCATTCGCAATTCGGTCTCAAAGTGATCCGTGTTGCCAGACAGATGGGCTTCTAAGTCCGAACGCACGCGTTCGCGGTCTTCGTGAAATACCAAATCGATCCATGAGGTTCCATGAGGCTTCCAGTTGGGGTCGTCAACGCCAACCATCGCCAGCCATCTGGGGGAAAGGTAAATTTCACCCGTGTTAAGATTCCAATCCCAGATGCCGTCGCGTGTTCCCTGAGACGCCAACACGTATCTTTGCTCGCTCTCACGAAGCGCTGATAAAGCGCTGCCAAGTTTAAATTGGGCTTCTATCCGCGCGATCATCGTCGGTCGTTGGATTGGCTTGGCCAAGTAATCGCTGGCCCCATTGTCGAAACACTTCGCGATTTGGTCTTCTACTGAATTCGAAGTCATCATGATGATTGGCAATTCCGAACCATCGTAAAGCTGCCGCATCATTCTCAAAGCTGTGTAGCCGTCCAAGATAGGCATCCCGATATCCATCAGCACAAGATCGGGCTTGCTCTGGTTCACGATGTTAATGGCTTGGGAACCATCAACGGCAGTGACGACTTTGAAATTTTCGACCTGGAGCTGATGAGATAGCAATTCGCGCGTCACCCGTTCATCATCGACGATCAATATTGTTCTTTGACTCTCGGCGCGAAAGAACACCGCCGATGGTTGTGCAGACGTATCGGGATCAAACAAATCTCCCGAGTAAATCGGGACCTGTTGGGGCGCTGTTAAATCTGTTTGTGAACGGTCAGGGATCATTCTTGGTCCAGATACTTTTGAAGCTTTCTTAAGGTTCCCTGAATACGTGATTCTAGCTCGAACAGCGTCATTGGGATCAATTCGACTTGGTTCTCGTTGACGCAGTGTTCCAGCTTTGCAGCGGATTCACAAACGGCGACCAGAGAAGTGTCGCCAGCTGCGCCCTTGAGTTGATGGGCGATCGAGCGCACTCGTGTTAGGTCGTTCTGGGTGCTCGCGTACTGAAGTTCCACCAGACGCTCGGGCATTGTTTCCCGCATGATATTCAATAGCTGGTTTTGAATAACAACGTTTCCACCGCATCGTTCACTCAGCGCTGCAGGGTCGAAGTACTTTTGCTGTTCGTCTTCGTTTGAGGAATCGCCCATGCTGTCCGCTGTTCGTGGAGATGCGTTTGGGGTGGAATGCGTCGTATCGTTTGCCGTTTTTCTGCGGTCGATCGTAACGGTCGGGACGTTCTCTGAAGTAGCCGGACTTCGGTTCCCTTGAGAACTTTCTATCGGTGGGGATGCCTCAGTGCGTGCTTTGTTCAGTTGGGTATCAGAGTTTTGCGGTTCGAGGTCGCCGGCGATAACAGGCGTTGGTTCACTGGGCTTTGGTGCCGGTTGCCTAGGCGGGCCCAGATAGTTTTCAGCGGCGTCTTGCAGTCGTGCAAGCGTGATCGGTTTGCACAAGTAGTCATCCATGCCGGCGTCCAGGCAACGTTGCCTGAATCCAGCAACGACGTTTGCCGTGAGCGCGACGATTGGCGTGGGGCGATCAATTTTGCCAAGGTTTAACTGTTGGGCTTCCCAATCTCGAATCGCTCGGGCGGCGGTCAAACCATCCATCCGCGGCATGTGACCATCCATCAGAATCATGCCAAATTTACCTGCTTTGACTTGTTGCAGCGCTGATTCTCCGTCACTGGCAAGCGCAGAGGTGTAGCCCAGGCTCTCCAGCAGCTGCTGAACAACGATTTGGTTCACTTGGTTGTCTTCGGCAATCAAGACATCTGCGGTGTATGTGTTGGTGCCGGGCAGGACAGGCTCTGTGACCGAGGCGATGTCTGGCTTTGTTTCCGATGGAACATTGTTCTGCAGGGCGTCTGAGTTTGTGTTTTGGCCGTCGGTTGAATTTGTCTCGTCAGCCACAGCCGATGGCGTCATACGATCCTTGTAAACCAGCGACACGATCGAATCGAATAGACGACTTTGCCTTGCGGGCTTGGTCATCGCTATTTCAATGCCAGCTTCTTGGAGTTCGGCTTTTGTCATCAGATCGCGATTGCTCGAAAGCATAATGATCGGAATCGTGGCCAACTCTGGATGATTTTTAAGTTCGATAGCCACATCGCGGCCGTCCATCTCAGGCATGCAGAAATCTAAAATGATCAAGTCAAACGGTCGTTCCAGCACTTTGGCGACCAGTGCTTTTTGAACGACTGCGGTGGATTCTCTGCAGATTGTGGAACTCATGCCCCAACAGGCCAACTGGTTCTCAAGAATTTCACAGTTGGTCGCGTTGTCATCCACGACTAAGACGTTGCAGTGGGCCAGTCCCGCCAAGGTGTCACTCAAATCCTTTTTCCTTGGCAGTTCTTCTTCAACGACGTCCATAGGCAGCTCGAACCAAAAGTCTGATCCTTGATCGATCGCGCTGTCAACTTTCAGGTTGCCACCCATCAGTTGCACAAGCTGAGAAACGATCGTCAGACCTAATCCCGTTCCGCCATAACGACGTGTTGTGGAAACATCCGCTTGAACAAACGACTCAAACAGGTGCTCTTGTGCGTCCTCCGCGATTCCGATCCCCGTGTCTTGAACGCTGAAGTGGATCACACTGCCGCGGCGCGAAACGCAAAGATTGATCTCGCCGGATTCTGTAAACTTGATCGCGTTGCCCATCAGGTTAATGATGGCTTGGCGGAGCCGTTCAGGATCGCCTTTGACGATGTGAGGCAGGTCGCTGGCCAATTTGCAATTCATCTCCAAACCCTTGGAATGGGCACGGATCGCGAACTGCTCAGCACTTGATTCCATTAATTCTCGAAGGTCAAAGTCGACTTGTTCGAGTTCCAATTTGCCAGCTTCGATCTTGGAAAAGTCCAAAATGTCATTGATGACCGACAAAAGTGTGTCAGCGCTTGACCGGGCGACGTTGACATAGTTTTCAGATTTGTGATCTAACGTACCGGTCGACAACAGGTCCAACATCCCAATCACTCCATTGAGCGGAGTGCGGATTTCATGGCTCATGTTGGCCAGGAATTCTCCTTTAGCAGCGCTCTTGGCTTCGGCGACTTCGACTTCGGCCAGCATCGCTTGTTTTCGTTCGGTCACGTCGTGGACGGTGCCCAACCACGAAACGAGACAACCGTGTTCGTCTCGAATCGGGACGATACTCTCAAGCAACCAGCGCGTTTGCCCGCTGCGATCTTCAAACTTGGTTTCCAAGTTCGTGATCTTTTGCCCCGATTCAAAACTATTGGCTAATTTGGTTAGTGATTCTTTGTTGTCGGCGTGCCAGGGAATCGAGAAGCTGTCTTCCTGATCGATCAAAGCCGACGCCGAAGGGTAACCGAAAATTTGCAGCAACGTTGGATTGGCGGATTGAAATTTCCCACCTTCGTCCATCTGGTAGATTCCAACCCCGGCATGTTCTAGGACCGATTGGAGACGCAGTTTTTCGCCTTGCAAGATACGGTTTGTCGATTCGTGACCCACCACTTCCTCGTTGACGCGCGTGAGAACGGCATTGTATTCGGAGGCGATTTGCCCGACTTCGGTATCGGTGTCGGTTTCGATTTTGGTTGAAAAGTCACCTGTTTGTCGGTGGAAATTCATGGCCCCCAGCAGGTCCGTGACTTCGTTGGTCGCCCCGTGTTCGACGACATTCAGCCCCGTTTTCTCTTCGCCCGCCTTCACTCGCAGCCGCGTGAACATTTTCATCAACCTAAGCGACCCGTAGATCGTGATAAAACTAGTCAGAGAAACGGCCACCGCACCGGTTGATTGAATCAGGAGTTGGCTAAGTCGGCCGCCGGTAGGCAATAGTTCAGTGGGGGCGAAAATGGCAAACACCATCGTGCCCCAGAGTCCCGCCGCACCATGAACGCCAAACGCACCTACGGCGTCATCAGCGCCGCGGTTGCGAATAAATTCGATCGCCCAAAGTGCGATGATTCCGCCAACGGCTCCCGAGGCAATCGCGGCCAAAGGGGAAATCGCATGGCAAGCGCCGGTGACCGAAACTAATCCAGCAAGGGTTCCGCTGATAAGATCAACGACGTTTGTTTTTTGTGTTCGTCGCAAAGACCAGATGGATGCGGCGATCAAACCGGCGACGGCACCAAGGTTGGTGTTGAGCAAAACAATGGAGACGTTGTCTTCCGCGTTGAGGCCGCTGCCACCGTTGAAGCCCCACCAGCCGAACCATAACAGGAAACATCCCATGATGGCTAAGGTTAGGCTGTGCCCACCGGTCAGCTTGCTTCGTTTGTAATTTCGACGCGGGCCGATGGCCATGATCGCGGCCAGTGCAGCAAAACCACCCGTCAGGTGAACAACCGCAGTGCCGGCCCAATCAACAAATCCTAATCCCGAAAGCCAACCTGAACCTGTGTTTTGTAGCAGACCACCCCAGCACCAATGCCCGACGACTGGGTAAACAAACCCGCTTAAGATGATCACAATAAAAAGATAGGTCGACAGTCGTGTGCGTTCGGCAACGGCACCACTGACGATCGTGGCGGCCGTCCCGCAGAATACCATTTGGAACAAGAAGAACGCGGCTAAATCGTTATTGGACCAGAAATCAAGGTAGCTGCCGAAGAGCCCGAAATTTGAATCACCAAACATGATCGAAAAACCGAACGCGGCAAAAACCATCATGGACAGACCAAAGTCCAGCAAATTTTTCACGGCTACGTTGATGCTGTTCTTAGCGCGAATCATGCCGCTTTCGAGCATGCAGAATCCGCTTTGCATCAGAAACACCAATGCCGCACATATCAGGACGAAGCCGACGTCCATATTCTCAGGGGTGGCTGGTTGCATCTGAGTCTAACGATTGGGAAAAATTTGATAGGGATGGAATCCTTAAACATTGCATACACTTCGTAGCGTCTTCAGTCGATTATGAACGTTTCGTGATTTGTGCGTGATTCATAAAAGCATCATCAGTACGATCGACACAGCCCGCAGAGTCCAAATCCTGGGGCCATGACTTTGTGGCGGAAGAGTGCTGCTGCGCCGGGTTTTGAAAAGTCTGCGATGAATCGTTTATAAAAATCGCATCCAAGACAGCAGCAGATACGACCGACGTTCTCGATTGATTCCCAAACCCTAATGAAAAGACATTCAGACCGAGTGGTCCTTGGCTTACAATTGGGTAATGGAGCCAAAACAAAATCTTCCTACGGAACTTCCCTCGCTGTCGTCGTCGTTGCTGCTTCAGGCCCAAGCGCTGGAGCCCGAAGCGTGGATGCGGTCGGTGCAGGTTTTCAGCCCCATCGTCTATCGTTGGGCCTATCAGTCCGCCATCCCTCAAGCCCAGAAGGTTCGACCGAAACCGGCTACGTTGGAATCGCGGGTAAACATGGTGCGTTTGGCATCGAGAAGCCAAACGGGTTCGCTGATTTCACAGACGGCACCTCGGACTCTATCGTTTTGATCGAATTGAAAACCGGCATGCCTTGGACCAAGCCTGATGATTTGATGCTTGATTCCCTTGAGTGGAAATCGCAAGCTCTGTTTGAAAAAGCATTTACCCAACTGCCATTTTTTGACCCAGAAAAAATTTGTGTTGGACTGGCCGACGGATCTACCTATGTTCTGGACAAAGAGAAGCTGCATGTCGAGATCAAAACCACCATGGATAAAGCGCCGGCGTGGATGAATCTATTCACCATCGACGATGGGAATCCGATCAATGTTTTAGATTGCCAGTTTACGCAGCAGTGAGCTGTTAAGTGCCGCAATCACGCAAGAAAAGAGTGGTAGGTTTTTGTTTCATTCGGGAACGGAGATTGGAGGATAGAGCTCGCGCTTGCCATTGAAAAACCGCAAGCCTCTCACGACGACCTTGTTCGTTCTGC
>CAKZVF010000193.1 GCA_937921995.1 uncultured Pirellulaceae bacterium | reverse complement strand
GAAATCTGTTTGCGTCGTTCACACGGCAAACGTTCAGGTAGGACTACCGTTTTTGCGGCAGACTACCTCCTTTTTCGTGAATCGGCGCATGTCAACTCAGTTGGCAAAATTAAGTAGTAAGTTTACATTGATTCGCTCGTTAGTCGTCCGATTGGCACTGTCGATACTTTTGTTGCGATGACGAAGAGATTGTCGGTGGCGGTGAGTTTGACGGCTGAGGGCCTGCACTTGTCGGCTTTGACCGGAACCCAAATGCTTAAACCAACGGACATCCCAATGCTAGCGAAGGGGACCCACTAACGATTCCGCCCGAGGGACGGAACTACCAACGCATGATTAACCAAACAAAGCTTCTCGAAATCATCACGGGGCGGCGGCAAGGCATCGGCCCGGCGATCACGCGCGGGTTGCTGTGGGCACTGACGCCCATTTATCGTTTTGGCGTGCACCGGCGGAATCGAGGTTTTGAAACAGGCAAGATTACCGTTTCCAAAGTTGATGTGCCCGTCATTTCGATTGGGAATTTGACCACCGGTGGCACGGGTAAGACTCCGTTGGTGATCTGGGTCTGCCGGCAATTGCGTCGGCTGGATCGGCGAGTCGCCATCGTCAGCCGCGGCTATGGTGCCGCACACAACGGCGATCGAACCTCCAAACCCAACGACGAAGCGATGGAACTTGGGCAGAGGCTACCGGACGTGCCGCATCTTCAAGCCCCCGATCGCGTTGTTGCGGCGCGGATCGCGATCGAAGAGCTCGAAACCGAAGCGATCGTCATGGACGACGGTTTTCAACATCGTGCGCTGGGCCGCGATTTGGACATCGTTGTCGTTGATGCGACCGCGCCGTTTGGTTACGGGTATCTGCTGCCACGCGGGCTGTTGCGAGAACCGGTGAAGAACATTGCTCGCGCTGATTTTGTGGTGCTCAGTCGCTGCGATCAAGTTACACAGGAAGAATTAAGTCGTACCGAAACCCAGCTTCGGCAGCACCGCCCAGATCTGCCCATCGCGCGGACGAAAGTTCAGCCGGCAAAATGGATGCAGTACGACGGACAAGAAAAAGAACTTTCTGAATTTGCAGCATCACCGGCCGGTGGTGCGACACCGATGAAAGTTTTCGTGTGCTGTGCTATCGGTAACCCGAACAGCTTTCTCAATACCGTGTCGTCAACCGGCGCGACCATTGTCGGTCAAACATTCTTTCCCGATCATCATCTCTACAGCCGCGATGATATTGATGCGGTGGCGCAAGCGGCGATCGAGAAGGGAGCCGCGGCGATCGTTTGCACGCACAAGGATCTTGTGAAGGTTGGCGTGAATCAATTCAAGGGACTGCCGATCTACGCGCTGGTTGCGGAGATTGTCTTTTTGGACGGCGAAGCAGAATTGCTGGCGGCCATTGAATCCACGGTGGCTGTTGAATCTACAGTGGCTATTGAATCAGCGCTGGGGTAAGTTGCTTCTCCAACGCCGTAGCAGCGAAGGAGAGCTGGATTTTACCCGTTTGAAAATGTTGTTGGTGTCGCTGCTGTTGTTGCCGGTCGGCGGCACGTCTGCTTCATCGGCCAGCGTAGTCTCTGGGTTGGCGGTCGCCGATTCGATCTCGATGTATTCGTCCAAAAACCGCGGCCAGTAGCTCTCCAGTACCCTGCGACAACTTTCGAATGAACTTGGATTGTCCATCAGCGGGGCGGCTCCGGCGAGCAACTGGGTCATTGCTTTAGCATCGTTTCCATCAAACCAACGATCGTGAACCGAGACGTTATCAATCCAAACCGTGCCTTTGTCCATCAAGTCAAACCCGATCCTCAAATCGCGCAGTTCTCCCGTTGGCAGGTCATTGAAGTGGACCGCAAACCGCCGCCACTGACTGTTGATTTGTTTTTCTTCAGCGTCAGAGGCCAAGCTCCCGACAACGCCAAAGCGGTAGTAGGTTGAGTTCTGCGTTTCGCCCTCGACGGCGATTCGAAGAGGAGGCTGGTTGGCTAAATCTTCGACCTTTAGATAAGCGGTCACCGAAAGCCGGCCGGTGTTAGGAACGCTAAAACGATTACTGCGAATCCAAACCGGATCCCCTTGGGACATCAGTTTTAAACTGGTTTCACTTTCATGACCCTGGCTATTGTCCAACCGAACCTGATCGTCAGCTTGATCGCCAATGTCCCAACCGGTCGTCGTTTGCGAAAGCGGTTCTTCGAAGTCGGAGTTGTCGAGCGCCGCAAGCGGCGGTGAAGCTTTGGCCAAATTTAATTTCGCCTGCAGCGCGTACGTTTTCTTTCGCAACAATGGCTCGATATTTTGATCGACTTCATAGGCGAAGTTTTTGGCGGACATCTTAGTCCCGGTCAGCTTGCCTCCGGCGATCGAAAAGGGAGCAAGCGCAATCGCCAACACGCCCGTTTCGGAATTGAAGATCTGACGCTGGTTTGGATCTGACAATGGGAAATACTCGACCGCCCGGTTGTGGTTTGATTCCAAGGGTTCGATCATTCCCGTCTGAAGTATTTTGTTTTTGGATTCACCAATGGGGATGGCGACCGTCACTTCCCAAGGCGAATCGTTGAGCGCGTAGAGATAAGTATCCCCTTCGAACTTGGTTTGCCGGACAATCAATGCATCGTCGACGGTGGCTGATGTTTCGTCTTCACGAGGTTTCACATCCGAGAAACGGACGCGCGGAAGCAGCGCGAAAGTCGACGCAAAGTGTCGCAAGGATTCTTCCTGGCCCTGCGGTATTCCGTCTCCGCCGTCGATCAGATACAGACTGTCTTGGTGTCGAATCGCAGAACTGAACCGCTGGCGATTCCATTTGCCCGTTGGCGTTAACTGAATTCTCCGTATCAATCGTCCTGATTGGTGCTCAAAAGGAGCTTGCGATTGCAGTTGAGCAAAGTGTGCCCACAATCCACGGTGATTGAAGATGGTCCCGCTCTGTGTTCCGGAGGCAAAAAAGTCATGGGCCTGGCCCGAAGCGTTGACGTTGATGTGCACGCGTGAGGCAGACAACGTCTCGGCCGTCGTCAGCGTTTGTGGGTTGAGCAAAACGATGCGGGGGTCTGACATCAGCTCCGTTTGATCGAAACCGAACCGCTTTAAGAGTTGCTCGAAGTTTACCGTTGCATGCAAATTGGGGCAGAGTTCCGAGAATGCTTCTTCGTTGTCGTATAGACCCACCGGAGCGATAAACAGTTGCCCGCCCTCAATATTTCTGTCAACGAGGTCAGCGATCGCTTGGTACCAGTGTGTCATTTGATCGGCGCGCCACTGAATCCATTGATCTTCTGATAGATCAACCGACCGCGTGTCGTACGAATTCATAAACAGATCAATCGTGTGGGGATTGTGTGCCCATTGGTCGCCGGCGAGCATCGTGTAGGTGTTGGGCTGACAGATCAGCGTAATTCCACCAAGTGAACCGATGCCGCGATAGCGCGCTACGAAATGACGTAGCGTCTTGAGCACCGAAATTTGGACGCCTTCGTTAAGTGGGTTGTAACGTGGCTGTTTTTCAAAAGACTGGGCAACGTTCTGTGATTGATCGACTAAATCGAAACCTTGCGGTGACAGGGATGGGTCGCGGCTTGCTTCGATATCGGTCAGAGGATGTGAGAACGAAAATGCAGGAACGAGCGTCAAATTTTCCCGATCAAACATTTTCAACATCATGCGGACCACATCTTTGCGAAACGGGTCTTGGCCAGCGCTGAGGAAGATGCCTGTGTCGTGGGCGGGTGTGTTCTTTGAGTGAATGTTTGGATAGATTGAACTCCCGTCCGCGGTGACGCTCATCACGGCGCCTTGGTAGTGATTCCGTTTCAGATAGTCAATCAGCCGCGCGGTCCCTTGGTAAAACGCAACCCAGTCATCCAGGGGTTGGCCAACGGCAGGGTCGAAGAATTTTTTCACGCTGAAATCGTCCATGAAGGAAGGCGATTGGTACCATGCCATTCTTTTGCGCCTGGAAACCTGATGGGGCAGTCGTGGGTTGGCTTGCCCCGTCAGTTCGTTGGGCCCCGCCAACACGGTGATGCGTCCAAACCGCGCGGCAGTATCGGCGGACTGATTGGCCAGCAGCAGGTAGACGTTCTTCGAATTCGGCCAAAACGTGACCCGATGCCGCGCCATGTTGGGTTGGCGGCCCGTGTCTAAAACGATCGAATCGGGAATGTAGATGCCAGAATCGGCACCTTGTAGCGGTACTTGGCCCTGATCCGATTGGTCCAAGATGCTCACAGCAAGGGCCATCGCGCGATCGGCAGGATAAGCGATCTCGACGATGTGGGGTTTACCAATCTCAAGCGTTGGCAGACGGAGTGCTTGCCAGCCGCCGGGCAAAACCTCGACCAAGGATTCGTCGTCCTGTTGCGTCAGCGCTGACTTCTGATTGCCCAGCACGGCCAGTTTTTGTTTTTGCGATTGGAGTCGCCAGTTGGGACCGCTGGGCACGACCTTCTCTGGCGCAATGCTTCCAATGGGTGAAAATACATCGGCGGTTTGAGCCGGCTTGGGTTGATCTTGCAGCACGACGAATTGAACGCGGCGGCGGAGCAGTCCATGCTGTGGGTCTAAGGCGCGGATTGTTTTGTTGTGTGCGGCATTGTTGATCACCGGGTTGTTGATGCCCAACCAGTTTCGTTCGACCTCGATCACCAAATCATAGACACCTTCCTCACGAGGAGCCTCGACCGGAAAACGTGTTGATGTAGAGGTGCTACCGGCTTCGTTGACGGTGATGGTTTCGGTTTGTGACCAAATTGCGGGTCCGCTTTGCCGCGCAGTTACAAGGCTCATACGCAGATTGGCTTGGCCGGGCTTTAAAACGCTGTGATTCAGTGCGACGTCCACGGACATTGTTTCACCCGCATCAATTACGAGGTGGTCCCGGTCCAGTTGGACCTTGATCACGTCTCCGGGAACTCGGTCGATCGACACATGATTGCCCAGGTCATCAAGCGGGTTTTGAAAGGCGCCTTGAATTAGGGAAGCAACGGAGAACGTTTTTTGAAACTTGGATTCGGGATCATCATCGGCGGCCAGGTCGATGGTAAAGTTTGAGTTACGGTCCCCTTGAAACGTGAAATCAAAACCGTCGTAGTTGGTCGCGATACTTTGGTGGATGTTGATCTGCCGATCATTGATCTTCGCGGCCGTGTTGGCCAGCGATTCGCTCAGCCCCAGCGGTGTGATGTTCGAAACCGCACCGCTGTCGGCGACGATTGATCCGTGCCAAGATTGGTTCTGCCCGCCTCCCCATGACACGCGCAAGCGGAAGCTTCTTGGCTGGGGTTGCGAAGCGGAGCGTTGTTGCTGGATTTGGGCATGGGCCAGATGAATATCGGCGCAAGCAAACACAACACCAAACAAGCACGACAACGCCAGCATCCCCAACCGGGCGATTCTTGATCGAGGTTGGTGGCAGCGTTTAGTTATGCGCTTTGACGGGGCAGATTGAGCGTTCGATTGTGGACTTCCCTGTCCAACCATCCAGAATCCTGCCTTGGATTTATAAAAGAATTGCGCCTCGAGATATTTCTAGAGGCAGCGGACTTTACCAAAGTCGCCTGATTTGCCACCAGTGCAAGAAGGGGCTCGGCGGGCAAGTGTGCTAGCAAACGAGGGGCTCAACGAGCCAGCGATTCGAGGGAGGAGTTGGGTGCGTTATCTATGGCTTCGCAGTATTCTGTTTGTTTTTCAGCAATTCTTCCAACTCTTCCACGATCTGCGGGCAGCGTCTGGCGACGTCGTTTACTTCCCAGCGGTCGTCCGGTTTGGCGAAAAGCTGCTCAAAGATAACGCCATCTTCGTCGGTCCAGCGTAAGAACTTCCACTGCGCCGTTTGCACGGAGGCAGCGGATTTGGAGGATAGAAAGATCGGGGGAGCGTCTTTGTCCATGATGATCTCGCATTGATCCTTCGCGCCTTGGCTGTTGAGGATCCAATCGCCGATCGTTGACGTTTGAATCAGGCGGTGACTACGGCGATTCTTGGTGGCCTCGTCACCGTCCGGAAATCTCATCAGCAGCGGCACGTGCAACGATTGAGCGTACAGATTGCTTGCCGGTCCCACGTAACCATGCTCCCCCAGTTCGTAGCCGCGCAAACCAGCGATAATGGCGACGGCAGATTCGCCAATTTCCAGTTGAGTCAGTTGATCCATAAAGATACCCAGCATACCGTCGATGATCGCGACCTGAGCGAAGCAGGATTGCTGTACGGAAACCAAGAGATCGGGATCGTCTTGTTCGGCATCGAAAGCAAATTGCGGTGGTTTTACATCCGCATAGGGTTCCGGGTCATCCAGCGATTGAAATTGCTGGCGCATCGCCAGAGGCGCGTCCCAGGCCCCGGTCAGTCCCGAGTAATGCAGCCAAAGAAGATCGCCTTGGCACAATGTTTCGGCTGCTTCGGTCGCCGCAGCGAAGAAATTGGCGGCTTGTGTTTGAGCGGCTGATTGCGCAGCGGCATGGACGGTGGTGGCGGGGATCGCAACGATCGAATCAAACTGCGCCGATTCAGCGGCCTCGATCGCGATCGAGCAATCCGAAACGAACTTGCTGCTACCTTCGACCGTGGCCGTGATGGGCTGATCCCGACCGTCGGTGAACATTGACTCGAATATGCGGTGAGAATCACAGGAAGGCGCGAAAGCAAAATCGAAGGAAGTGCTCTCCACCGCCAGTCTGTCAAAGGCCGGCGTTTCGACGGATGTGTTTCCGTGGAGGCCCAGCATGAACGAGTTGATGCCGTCGATGGTGATGATGATTTTGGTTGACAACTCGCCGACGACCCTATGATAGCATTTTGAAAGTAGCCGATATTTGAGCTCTCAAGATCGGCCGTGAACAGGTTTTCAGGTGTTTTATAGTCTGTTTTTCTCAGTTACGTTGCGATTGTGGCAGATTTTGGCTGGCAATTTGATCCATCGGAGCCGATCCTAAAATTTTAGGGGTGATGAAGCTTAGCCAAATCGTCTAAAATTTGGGGCTCTGACAAGCTGCCAAACCTAACCAGCTCAGATCAACAAAACAACACAAAACAGGAGATTGCTCAAGTGGGAACAAAACGGACCGGAAAAGGCCGCCGTAAAGTGGGTCGGAAGAAACGTCGTATGCGTGCGAAAATTCGTCACCGCAAGAAATAGATTCCGCATCAACCTGCTGTTCTAGCTGGGTAAAAAAATATACGAAGCGTCGTTCTGGAAAAGTGCGACGCTTTTTTTGTGCGCTTATTTTTCAGTGTTCAGTTTTTTGGACACGACAAAGACTGCAAGACAGGACTGTTCTGCGGCAGTTGCAAACTGTGAAACTAATTACATTCTCCGATACCAAAAAGATCGAAGCGTTGCTTTTCAAAAAGGCCTTTCTGTCGAGGGTTCGGCCTTGAGCGAATCAAGTTCTTTTCCGCGATAGAAGTTGCGTTGGCAATTGTTCGGCAGGACAACCTGACCGAAAACGCAGCGGCTGTATTCCACATTGCAGGCGGCCCGATGAACTTTTCGCGAAAATACGTTTTTTCTGATTTCACTTTTCGGTCCGCTCTCCTAAGATTCGAAACTCGATCCTCTCTCATCGATGGGCCGCTTCCACCAGCAACCGTTGCCACCACCCGAAAGAGATCAATATGTCTACTCGTAAAAAGCAGCACCGCGCAAAATATGACCGCCACGGTCTCGTGTACTCCGCGCTAGAAAGCAGAGAGTTGTTGGCCGGCATCACCTTCGATGCGGCAACGGGGGTCGTTCTTATTGGCGGAACCAATGGCAATGATGTTGCAGAAGTGACGCAAAATGGCGGGCTGATCACGGTCACGCAAAGCGGTTTCGAAACTCGACGATTTTCCGCTTCAGAAGTCGCCAATTTTCAATTCGTCGGTCTCTTTGGCGACGACTTTTTTCGCAATACGACTTCCATTTCATCTTTTGCGTTCGGTGGTCCGGGTAACGACATCCTGATCGGCGGCAACGGCAATGATCGGCTCGTTGGGAACCACGGTGCTGATCGGATTGTCGGAAACGATGGTGACGATTCACTGGTCGCGGGAGTCGGCGACGACCAAGTCGAAGGCGGAAATGGGGATGACCGATTGCTTGGCGTTGCCGGAGAGAACCTGCTTCAAGGAGGCGCTGGAGATGACTTCATCTTTGGTGGTCTGGATGCCGACAGGATTTTTGGCGAAGACGGCAACGACCTGATCGGGGCATGGAGTGGCAATGACCAGGTTTCTGGCGGCGACGGTAGTGATCAGATTTTTGGAGGCGATGGTGATGACGTCCTCTTTGGTGACAATGGAGACGACTTCATCTTTGGTCAAAACGGAAACGATTCTGTCATCGGGAATGCCGGCAGCGATTTGCTCCATGGTAACGACGGCGACGATGTAATCTCCAGCCAGTTCGGCGATGATCGCGTTGTCGGTGGCGCTGGTTTGGACCGCTCGAGCTATTCAGGGGACTCGCGCGAGTATCAAGTTACAGAAGGAGATAATCGTTTCGTCGTCAACGATTTGCGCGGAGACAATTTTGGCGGCCGAGATGTTGTCTTTGACATTGAGGAACTTACGTTCGCAAATGGAACCTTCGCACCCGCAGAACTTGTTGCGACGAACAACACCAATAATACGAACACCGGATCGCAACCAACGATCTTTGTTCAGCCTATCATTGCCGCTAACACCGATGGGTCGAACGTTGCTGAGTTCTTCGGCAACGCGGCTCAGCAAGCTGACATTTTGCAGCGCGTCGATGCGATCTTTGCTCAGGCGGGTGTGGATGTCGAATTTCTCACGGCTGAGCGTTGGAACAACACCGGGGTCAATCTTGGTTCTGGAACCGGCACTCGTCCTTCATCAGATCTGAGCAGGATCGTAAGCAATGGTGATGCGGCCGGATTGGGCAGTAGCGACCGAAATGTGATTGATCTTTACGTGGTCGAACGAGTCCCCGGTTTTGGGGAGGTCAGCGAATTTACCGCCAATGGATTGGCCTTCATTGGAGGCAGCGGCATCGCCTTGCATAACGGAGATAACCTGGTGAGCTCCGCCGCAGGAAGAGACACTATTGCGCGTGTTGTCGCGCACGAGATTGGACACAACCTTGGACTCTCGCATGTTGCTGGCAGCAACAACCTTCTGTCGACCAGCGGTCGTTCCAGCGCTCTGACGCAATCCCAGATCGACGTGATCCTGCGCAGTTCACTCTCACGAACCGACGCACCGCAAGCAACCAGCCTAACGGCAGCAACCAGCGCTACGCTCAACGACGACTCATCCGGAGGATGTGGTTGCGGCAGTGCTGGTTGTCCAATTTGCGGCGGCTCAGTGTAAATTGCCTGAAGATAAAAGTTTTCGAGCCGTGGCCGGATGCCGTTGACAATATTTGCGCGTGCTTATTCCTACCAAACAACGAATGGCAAGGCTAACCCTGCAAAGCTTGATCGCAACACGGTGGCGCTACTTAAGCGGTATACGAGCACTCTCCCTGTCTAAAAATTAAGCCCTAGCACTTGCGATCGGAAGATAGAGGATATCGTTTTTGTCAGTTAATGTTTCAAAGCCCATGTGACTGTAAAACGAAATCGCTGATTCGTCTTTTGCATCCACAACGATTGCGTAAACCCCAATGCCGAATTGGATCACTCGCTCGATCGCGTCGTAGATTAACGCAGATCCCAAACCGCAACCGTGATGGGATACGTCAACGGCGAGACGACCGATGCGAACAACGGGAACGTCGTTGTATCGAGGAAGTTTTTTTCGAGTTGCTTCGGGTAGCTGATTGAGATTGATAGAACTCGATGAAATCGTATAGAACCCGGCGATAGAATCCGTATCAGTGGCGATCGCCAAATAGCAAGTGCTAAACCGCCTCGTTTGATCTGCTCGAGCCCGTTTTCTTAAATACTCATTCAGGATATCTGTGCCGCAGTCAAAGCTCTTGCGATCGTGCTTTACGAGTTGTTCGATGCGAAACGGTTTCAACTGGGTTCAATCAATTTAGCATGACGTTCCTTGGCACGCTTGAGAGCGTTAGGAACGGGCTTGGGATTGATAAGGCTTTCAGCAAAGGCTGCTTGATCATCTTCTGACAACGCAATGGTGTTGAACTCTAAGATCGTTTTTCGTGCACCTGCGCTGGCCAGGCTGATGATGAAGTCCGATATCGAGCGCCCTTCAAGCTTGGCCGCTTTTTCAATCAATTCGCGGACTGCCGGCGATGTTCTTGCCTCAATGCGTTCGGTTTTGGCTTCTGTCATTTCATTCTCCTGTTCCTATTGTACGTCATAGTGCCGTACAGAGTCCAGTAAAATTTAAAACATACCATTGAACGGAGATAATCGGTATTTCAACACGTTTGCGGAAGGCACAAGGGATCCTTCTCAGCCCGAATCTTGCGAACCTAGATCACTCGGTCGTTGCCGCCGTCGATGGGGATTTGAGCGCCGGTGGTTGATCCAAAGATTGGACCGGCGATCGTCGAAATGAGCGCTGCGACGTCTGTTGATTTGATTTCGCGGCTGAGCAGATTCTTCGTTTTGTATTCTTCAATCGACATGTTGTAACGCACGGCCGATTTCTTAAGCGCATCGTCGGTCCAAACGCCGGTGTCAAATACAGCGTCGGGGTGCACCGTGTTGACGCGTACTTGATCAGCGGCAAGCTCCAATGCCGCGACGCGGCCAAGCTGCGTCACGCCGGCTTTGCTGACCGAGTACGCCGCGGCTCCCGCACCGGGTGCTGAGAAATTCCTGGAACCGACGATCACGACCGAGGCCTCGTAGCCACATTTCAAATAGGGAATACACAGGCGCAACACGCGCTGCGTGGCGGTTAGGTTGATGTCGATGGCACGGGACCATGACTCGTCCAGTTCGTCGATCGTTTCGCCTGATTCAAAAACACCCGCGTTCAAAACCAGAATGTCCAAGCCGCCAAACTGTTTGACGACGCGCGCTATTTCTGACTTAACGGTTTCCTCTTCGGTGACATCGCAAACGCGTCCGATCAGTGAATCGGAGTTCAATACCTCTGCCACGTTTGGATCAACGTCCAATCCCACAACGACGCACCCGTCGGCATGAAGTTGTTTGGCGGTTGCTAAACCGATACCGCTGGCGGCTCCGGTGACGATGGCGATCTTGCCTTGGTGAACTTTGGGCTGGCCCGCTTTGGCCATCTTGATCTGTTCCAGCACCCAGTACTCAAGATCAAAGATGTCTTTTGCGGGCAAAGCCTCCCATCGGCCGATCGCTTCGCCGGTTTGAATGCACTGGAGCGTGTGACGGTCGATGTCCGCGATGATTTTGCATTCTTTCAAAGAACTGCCAAAGGCAACGGTTCCTGTATTCTTCCAAACACCCCAGCGCGGTGCGGGATCCAGCATCGTCATGCTTGTCTGCGCATGGCGTTGAAAGTATGCGCGATAGTCTCTGGCGAATTGAGTGGCCTCATCAATCGGCGGTTGTGCATCATCAGGTTGGGTCACCGATTCACGTTCGAAGATACACGCCGTGCGTTTGGTGCGGAGCACATGGTCGGGCGTGATGGGCCCGCGCGTTGCCAGATCTCCGGCGTTAGGTAAGGAAGCAAATCCAGCAGCTGCCTGCGAATCGTTCAAGACTGCCAGTTGAGCTGCACCGCGTACTTGACAGACCGATCGTCGGATATCACACAGACGCAATAGGTCGCAATCAGATGATGCAGCAGACGCGAAAGAACCAGCAGAGACTTTGCCGGCAATGTATTGCTCTGCCCGATCAACCAGTTGGATCATGTTTTCATACGCCGCCCGCGCATCGTCGGCGAAGGTAAACACACCATGATGCAGGAGGATGATGCCTTTGAATTGGCTCAGGTCGTGGATTTGGATGGCGTCGTAAACCTGTTTCGCCAGCACGAAGCCAGGCATGACGTAGGGCAACACTAAACAGTCGGGGTAAAGCTGAGAAACAATCGCCTCTCCGCTTGCATTGTTGGTCAGCGTCACGACCGCATCGGCATGGGTGTGGTCGACAACTTTGTAAGGAATCAGTGCGTGCAGAATGGCTTCCACCGAAGGCGAAGGTGCCGTTTGATCCAATAACAACGCGCGCAGTTGGTTGGCCATGTCGTCATCGCTGAGCGTATCGCGCTGAGCCAACATTCTTGTTTCGTTTAGTCGCAGCGGTGAGAAACCGGGCGCTTCGATCGTCTTCAAATCCCATCCGCTGCCTTTGACGAACAACACTTCAACATCGCGCCCAAAGAAATCCTTAACGGTAGATTTGACCGACGTATTGCCGCCACCGTGCATAACAAGATCTTCTTCCGCGCCAAGCAACCGCGATGTGTACACACGCATCGCCAAGTCGTCGGTTAAGGTTTCGGCGTGCTGAACCTTGAATTGGCTTTTCATGGTGTCGATTTATTTCTTCTTAGGGGCATCGTTCTCTGGGTTTCGTAGCCGGTCGGATGCAAACCAATCCAAAGGGAAAACTTGCTATTTCACTGGGTAGCCGAAACCGACCGGTCAGAATATGTTAGCGGATCGCTTTTTCTTCAACCCGCCGCTGGCCCAATAACGTCAAATGACTTTTGAGAACATCCTCATCAGTACGATCACTGTTTTCCTCGTGGTCGGGCTCGGTTGGTTTTGCCAAAGCATCAAAGTCATTGACGAAGCGGCCGAAAAAGGCTTGATGACGTTGGCGATCAACGTCCTTTTCCCTTGTTTTATCCTCTCCAAGATAATCGGCAATGATCTCCTCCGACAGTCGACCATCGTCACCGCGGCGATGTCCGCGGGGCTGGTGTTGATCGTCATCGCATTTGGTGTTTGCTATTTTGCGGGACGGTTAATTGGGCTGAAAAAAGAAAATGGACTCAACACCTTCACGGTGGGGGCGGCCCTTCAGAACTATGGCTTTATTCCGATCCCACTGGTGGAACGGATTTTTTCCGGCGAACGAGGAGATCAAATCCTTGGCGTCTTGTTCGTCCATAATCTGGGGCTGGAAATCGCGATGTGGACCTTGGGGATTGTCCTTATCAGTGGATCATCGGCCGGTGCGTGGAAGAAACTGATCAACGGTCCTTCCATCGCATTGGCAATTGGATTGTTCTTTAACTTTACGCAGCTATACACCGAGATCCCGTCAGTGCTGATGAGCGTGATTTCTATGCTGGCCCCGTGCGCGGTGCCGATAAGTTTAATGCTGGTGGGTGCGACCCTTGGTAACGTAATTCAAAAATCGCCGTGGCAAAGCAATGTGCGCGTTATCAGCGCGACGATGGTGTTGCGGTTTCTGGTGCTGCCTCTGTTGTATGGTGGGACCGCGTACCTGATCTGGTTTTCTGACGAACTGCGAATCGTTCTGCTGATTCAGGCCTCGATGCCGTGTGCAATTTTCCCGATCGTTTTAGCGCGGCATTACAAAGGCCACCCCGCCATCGCGGTTCAAACGGCGATTTCGACCTCGGCCGCCTGCCTCGTGTTGACGCCTTTGTTGCTAACGTTTTGGTTCTGGTTGGTGAAAACATCTGTGTAAGTTTTAGGCGCGTGTTGTCGTTGGAAATTATGCGGTAGAAGTTGCAGCGATGGACCTGGTTCAAGCGAATAAGCTAAGATACGAATTCCTTTTTTTCCTAACCAACTACGCCCCAACAAACAACGAGAAGCGATGAACAAAGCGCGCTTACTGGAACGATTTTTACAGTACGTCAAAATTGACTCGACCGCTGACGACCAAAGCGAAACCGTCCCCAGCACGCCGGGGCAATTGGAAATCGGTCGACTTCTGGTTCAGCAGATGCTGGAAATGGGGATCGCTGATGCCACCCAAGATGAGTTTGGAATCGTTATGGGAACCGTTCCCGGCAACTGCGATGCGCCAGTCGTCGCCTTCAACTCCCACGTCGACACCTCCCCAGATGCCTCCGGTAAAAACGTTAAACCCAACGTCATCGAAGATTTTGACGGAAACGATGTCGTGCTCTCTACGGACTCCACCAAGGTCATCACGGCGGCGGCTTGCCCGGAACTAGCGGAAGCCAAAGGCAAGACCATCATCACGACCGACGGTACGACGTTGCTTGGCGGTGACGACAAAGCGGGCGTCGCCATCATCATGGAACTGGCCAATCATTTGTTGGAGAACCCCGACATCGAACACGGCCCGGTGCGGGTCATGTTTACCTGTGACGAAGAGATCGGTCGTGGCGTTGATCACGTTGACGTCCAGGGAGTTGACGCCACCGTTTGCTACAACTTCGACAGCGGTGGGCGGAATTTGATCGACACCGAAACCTTTTCTGCGGACCTTGGTTTAGTTACCTGTACTGGAATCAACATTCATCCTTCCATTGGAAAAGATCGGATGGTGAACGCGATTCGGGCGGCAGGACACTTTGTCGAATCATTGCCCAAAGAACTTTCGCCAGAACGAACCGAAGGACGAGAAGGATTTGTACACCCAAATTCAATCGCTGGTGATGTGTCGTCAGTAACGCTGAAACTTTTGCTGCGGGATTTTGATTCTGAGAAACTTCGTGACTACGAGACATTGCTTCGTGAGACGGCTGAAAAAACCGAATCAGCGATTGCCGGTTGCAAAGTGGACGTTGAGATCAAAAAGCAATACCGAAACATGGGCGACGGATTGGTTGCCGAACCGCGCGCCATCGGGATTGCCGCCAAAGCCCATCAGCAGCTTGGCCGAGAACCCGAATTGACGATCGTTCGAGGTGGTACCGACGGCTCGCGATTGACGGAGCTTGGGTTACCGACTCCGAATCTGTCATCGGGTCAACACAATATCCATTCCGTGTTGGAGTGGGCTTGTTTAGACGAAATGGTTGAGGCCAGTGAAGTGGGTGTCGAGATCGTGAAACTTTGGGGTAAAGAGAAAAAGTAGACCTATGAAAAATTTGATTTGTGGAATCACGTTGTCGCTGGTTTTCATGACCGCGATAACCGCTAATGCCCAAGATAAAACCAGTGAAGTTTCAGCAGCCAAAGGAAGCGTGATGGAAGGTACTTTGAAGTCAATTCACGGAGAAGAGGTCGACCTGTCCAAATACAACGGCAATGTGGTCATCGTTGTCAATGTTGCCAGCGAATGTGGATTCACAAAGCAATACGCCGCGCTAGAAAAGTTATTCCAAGCCCATCAGGCCGAAGGTTTGGTGATATTGGGAGTGCCCTGCAATCAGTTTGGCAAACAAGAACCTGGGTCTGCCGAGGAGATCGTCAAATTCTGCTCGGATAAATTCAACGTGACCTTCGATCTGATGGAAAAGTCAGACGTCAAAGGCGACCATCAGAATGCACTTTACACGTCTTTGTGTGCTTTAGATTTGCAGCCCCGAGGCGCGGGCGATGTGAAGTGGAACTTTGAGAAATTTGTCATCGGCCGAGACGGCGTTCCGGTCGCTCGATTTGCCTCAAGGGTTGCCCCTGACGATGAGGCGTTCCTCAAGGTCGTCAAAGAAGAACTGGCGAAATAGCCCTTCTTGGGATTACAGCGGTAGAATCATTCGGTCTTTTGCCACTTCGGTGTTGGCGAAAATGTTTTCCACCGTTTCTAGGTCCAGCGGTTGATCCGATTCGTTGAGCGGATTGATGTGGACCAATATCAATCGACCCACATCTGCCGCGGCGGCGACTTTTGCGACCGGCGTCAAACAACTGTGGCCGGTCAGTTCCGCCTTCTCCTCCCAACCATCGGGAAAATAGCACTCGTGCACCAACACGTCGACGTTCTTAATTGCCGGAATGTAGTCGGCGTTTTCTTTGGCGGTTGTGTCGGTGATGTAGGCCAGCGATCCGTTGTCGTGAGTCACAACAAATCCGCTGCTGCCGCCGGGATGCTCAAGTGAGAGCGATCTGACTTCCAAACCGTTCACCGAAACGCTGGGCTTGATCGGCACAATCTCATAGTTGGGCTCAACCGGAAACAGAGCTTTGGAGTACAGGTGGTCGTGAATGGCCAAAATTTTGTCTTCGGCGACATGCACCGTCACGCGCGACAAGTTCTTCTCAAGCAAAACGTCATAGAGAAACGTTAGCCCGATCGAATGATCCAGATGAACGTGCGATAGAAAAATATCTAGGGTGTCTGTTTCGATCAGATCCCGGGCGCGAAACATGCCCGTCCCTGCATCGAAGATGATCCCTTTCTCGGGAATCATCATGCACGCAGTGTGGCGAATTTCGTTAGGATGGTACCCGGTGGTACCGAGAAAGTGTAAGTTCACGGGGATGCGGTGTGTGAAGGGGGGAGCGGTTGTTGAGACCGATAATTTTACATCAATTCTACATCAAAACGTTTTCCCGTAGTGGATCTTGTGAAAGATCCCACCTTCGAACGTGATCCTGCTCGCCCAACGCTGAGAAATTCTCAAATCTCTGCTGCGCCGGCGCTGCAAAATCACCGAGGTTTAGTTCCTGTTAAACAGATTCCCAATGCCTTGGATTAGTTTCTCTTCAACATTGCTGGTCGGGTTTGCCGGCGTTGCAGAATCGGCTGAACCCGCGCCGGGAATTTTCAGGACTTCCCCCAAACGATTTTGAGCAGCGTTGCCAAATTGCTGCTTGAGCGCGTCGCCCAAATTCTGTTGCAGTTGACCGCCGATCTGTTCTTGAAGTTTGTCTTGAATCTGAGACTGAAACTTATTCTGAAGCTTGCTGACCTCGCCGCCGATTTTCTCATTCAATTGATTTTGGTACTCGTTCAACTTCGGAGCCAGTTTGTCTTGCACCGCTTTGTTGATGGCGCTGCTGGCGGCCTTCTGAGCCATTTGGCGGGAGAAGTTGGCAATCGCGCTGCGGTCAAGCACCGGTTTTGAAACGGTACCTGTAATCGGAATCGAAATGGATTGGCCCTGTAAACCAGATAGGTATTCGTTGCCACCCAACCAGTCGTCTGCGATCGGAATTTCAGCCACCATGTCAACGGTTTGGTCCAGCCCGACGCTGCCTTTGGTGCGGACGAGGATGTCATCATGGCTAAATTTGATACCGTCGTGATAGACGCGGCCGTTCTTGACGTTGACCGGTACTGACTGCTCCGACATTTTCAGCCACGTGTTGTAGTCACGATCGTTGACCTTGTCAGGACGCAGCAGCGTCTGCAGCTGCTTTGCCGATCCAATCAATTGTTCTGCAATCGGGCCGGCACCAACGACGACATTGTGCAGCGTGATGATCGCGTTGGCTTCCATCTGCATCGGATCCATTAAGGGCACTTTAATGCCTTCGGAGTCGATCGAAAATTGACCCTGTGCTGATGTCGCATCGGCGGCCAGTGGGTTGATGTATTTCAGCATCGTTCGCGCGGTTTCGGGCGTTAGTTCGACATTGTCCAAGATTCTCTTGTTGTCGATATAGAGCACAGGTTGGTCGGATCGCAGGTCAATTTGAGGCGACAGCTGCACCTTCCCTCCGGCAAATGCAATCTCTCCTGTTTGCACAGCCGCGATCCCTTGATCGACGATCAAGTCGACTTGCGTGCCGCCGATGGGCATCTCCAAAACGCTACCCTCGGACCACGCCACA
>CAKZVF010000192.1 GCA_937921995.1 uncultured Pirellulaceae bacterium | reverse complement strand
TTCGTTTCTCCGTTTTGGCACGGGCATCGCCAGTCTGATTCCAACGTGGAAGAATCCTCAATGGGGATTTCGATTCTTTTGGCATTTCCTATTGATGGTGGGAGGTCCTGCGGCGTTCCTTTACCTGATCGCGGCGGGATTGATATCCGGTTTTGTCACGACCTACTTCACGTTCAAGTTCTTACCCTTCACCGACTACACTGAACCGTTGTTGGTCGAGGATTTATTGACGGCGTTGGGGTTTGCGACGTATCGAATCTTCATCCCGGTGTTGGGCTGCGTTTTGATCGCCGCGCGCTGCGGAGCGGCCGTCACCTCGGACATCGGCGGACGGCAATATGGCAATCAGATCGACGCCTTGAAAACGTTCGGGACGTCGCCGCGCAGCTATCTGCTTACGCCCATTCTTTGGACTTTTTTGATTGCGACGCCACTTCTGATCGGAGCCGCGTTCATCGCCGCCAAGACGATCAGTTTGATCGTGTTTGTTTATTCCCACCCCGAACGTGGAGCAAACTTCTGGCATTTCCATTTTCACCGCGGATTGGAGTTGCCAGCACAATATCTCTATCGCGGATTTTGGTGGTTAATGGCAAAATTACTCTGCAGTGGTTTCGGCATCGCAGTGATTTCCTACTACCAAGGCCTCTCTCCCAAGTACTCGTCATCCGACGTCAGCCGTAGCGTAACGTCGACGATTTTGTGGGCGACGCTGTGTGTGTTGACCATACACTTTTTGCTTGCTCTGTTTGAATTTGAGAATGTGGTTCCCGGAAGTCGATAATTTCCAGTCGGCCAGAAAGAAAAATGAATAGAAGAAATGCTTTAATAGCGGGCTCTGCTGTCGCCGCAGCAGGTTTCCTGAGTCTAACCGGTTGCGATCCTTCCACCGGGCCCGCCAGCGGTTACACACGCAATGGTCTCAAGCCAGGTTTGCGGGCACCGAACATTGCCGGCCCTGATCTTGAAGGAAATCCGATGACGTTGGGAGAACACAAGGGCAACGTCGTTCTGTTGGAGTTTTGGTCGCCCACCTGACCGCCTTGCATCAAGATGTTTGAACACGGGCGGTCGCTCGTGAAGCAGTACGAAAACTATCCCTTCACGTATCTGGGAGTCTGTTGCGCCGACGATCCGGCGGCAGGATTGGCAATGCAGAAGGAACACGATTTGAATTTCCGTTCCTTCGATGACTCCGGAGCCAGAATCGAACAAGGCTATGGGCTGCTGGGCTATCCTACCATCTTCATCATCGACCACAAAGGAAAAATCCAGTGGATCGGCCACGAGATGAACGACAACTTAGTGGCAAAATTAGTCGCAGACATTAAATAGCCGTAGGACCGGTTCCCACCGGCCGCATTCGCCAAACGTCAGACGTGGCCGGTGGGAACCGGCCCTAACAGCTACAGCAAAAAATACATCAGCATCGTCACCATCGAATTGTTGAACGCGTGCATTAGAATCGACGTCCATAGCGAATCGCGCCACTCGCGCACAAACGAAAACCCGATCGCAAGCGTCGTTAACAAAGGCACCACCAAAATGCCTTGCGGATGCAGTGACGCAAAGATGAATCCGTTGATCAGCGCCGAAACGATGATGCTGACCTCTTTGCCGTATTTCATACTCACCCCGCGCAGATGCCGATAAAGCACACCGCGAAACATCGTCTCTTCGACAATCGGCGCGGCAACGCAAGCCGCGATCACGATGGTGACCCACGTAAGCACACCGCCGCCGGCAAGCATTTCTTGGATCGGATGGCCGGGCATCGACGGCACCGCAAATTCTCCCTCGGCCGTTGGCATGGGGACTAATTGCATCAGAATGAACACGATGAAAAAGCCCACCAGAACCGCTGGCAACCACGCCGCATACGCCGGTACGCTGAGAATCGTATTGCGAAAGAACTGTTTCGGTGTCCAGCCAATGTCGGCGAACATCTGAGAAGCAGGAATGCCTCGGAGTATCGGCCACAGCAAAACGATCAACGAACCAAAAAAGAAAACAGGGTTCGCGATCATGCGCTGTTCGTTGGTCTGAAGCAGTTCCAAATGGCCCACCACCATCTGCACGCCAAAAAATGCGATTAACCACAGCGCGAAAGTCTCCACGTAAACATTGTGGGCATTGCTGGTGGCCACGAATTGGCTGGGCGAACTGCCTGTTAGCACGTAGGTCAGAATAAACAGCAGCGCTACGATACCAAACAAGAAAAACAAAATCCCCATCACCAAAAACAGAACCGCCGCAACCGCCGCCGTCTGGGATTGGCTGGCCATCGCTGCCCGCGTTTGGGTATCAGCACCGGGCGGGTTAAGCAACAGTTTTCCGCTGAAGCCAAGCCGATCTTCCAGCTGCTGCTGTTGTTCAGAGGTCAGGACATCCTGCGACAGGTCGCCGTCGCGATAGTTTTCCATCAAGCTCCGCACCGAGGATTCCATCTCAACCTGAGCCGCTGAACGTTCGAAGTCATGTTCGGTGACTTTCGCGTCAAGTTCGTCCAAGTACTCCAGCGCCGCTTCGGGGCCTTCCATTTCGTTTTGCAAAGCCGCGTAACAAAGACGTTGCTCGTACGATCCAGAATCGAGCATCGACAGATCCTGAGCAGGCAACTCTAAAACCTCGGAGTCCGCGACATCCTTCTCTACATCTTCAACTTCCTCCCCATCTTTGACGTCACCGGTTTCTTCAAGCGCTACGTCATCTTCAATTTCCGCGTCATCTTTAGTTTCCTGCGGCGCATCTGTTTCCTCTTTTTCTTCAACAGGTGCGACCATCGCAGCAGTCGCAAGAAGTGATTTTTGCCCCACAACCATCTTGGCCTGAAGATTGACTTGCATCAGGTCGCTGCTGGAGGCCTCGGTTGCCGACTCCCTCTCTCCAAATTGTTGTAGCGTCGTGTTGCCCAGAATAAATACCGTAAACGCGGCGATCACAATCCAACTGATCCATCCGCCGACGCTAAGACGAGTCGGCGGGGTAGGGTCGAGCGCAGCGTCACTGAAAGATTCATGCTGCGATGCCGGCGGAGCATCGACCAGCTGAGCGGGCACAGGATCTTCGGAGGGTTTTTCAGTCAAATTTCGGACCGGAGAAAAAGAAACGCGGCGGGTTAGACAAACGTGACATTATTTGAACAGAGTTCGCCCATTTGTAAATGAAACTTAGAAACAGTCGCTCAAATAAGATCCCATTTTTAAACCCGAAAGGCTGAGCCGGGGATCACTGGTTACCGTAAAATCTCTCTCGCTCGCGCGTTCGGGTCGCGCTGTTTTGGCTGAACCAAATACCGAAGCAAACTCAGAACAACGATTCCTACGCCACGACCAAGCCTAAATAGTCTTTCGCATTTTGGTAGCAAATCCGACTGACCAAATCGCCAACCAACTCCATATCGTTGGGCAATTCGCCATTTTCGACATCAGTTCCAATCATATCGCACAAGATTCGGCGGAAGTACTCATGCCGTGTGAATGAAAGGAAGCTTCTTGAATCAGTCAACATTCCAACAAACCGCGACAGCAGCCCCGTGTTGGACAGCGTATTGATCTGCCACTGCATGCCTTCCTTCTGATCCAAGTACCACCAACCGGAACCGAACTGCATCTTACCCGGAACATCGCGCTGGAAATTTCCGATCATCGTACTGAGCAAATAGTTGTCCGTCGGATTGAGGTTGTAGACGATCGTCTTGGGCAGCGCGTTTTCCTGGTCAAGTTTGTCCAGAAAGTTCCGCAGCGATTGCCCCTGAGGCGTGTCGCCCATCGAATCGCAACCCAGATCGCGACCGACTTCGTTGAACAGGCGCGTGTTGTTGTTTCGCCAGACGCCCATGTGAAACTGATTGGTCCAGCCCTTCTCGGCGTCCAGCTTCGCCAAGTAAAGCAACATGAAGGTCGAAAACTGATCCAGTTGCTCGGACGTCGCCGCTTGTCCACCGCGGGCCGCATCAAAAATCCCAGCCGCCGTTTTTTGGCTGCAAAATTTATCCGGCACATATTCCATGCCATGATCCGACAATCGCGCACCACATTCGTGAAAGAAGTCGTGACGCTTTCGAAGGGCCCCCAAATAGTCGTCGAACGATTCTATCTGGCGCCCGGCGGCGCTAGCCAACTTATCCACCCACGGATTGAACTCGCTGACCCGATCGACAAACAGCGCCCAATCTGGCCGAAACGCGGGAAACACGCCCGTCGAAATCGAATCGTCTTCGGCAATCGCGCGATGATGGCGAAGATCGTCGGTCGGATCATCCGTCGTGCAAAGCGCGGTGACGTTGAATTTTTTTAAAATGCCTCGGACCGTTAAATCATCAGACGTGGCAATCTGTTCGTTGGCGGCGTCCCAAATGGCCTCCGCCGTTTTCGGAGACAACAATTCGTCGATGTCGAAAAATCGTTTTAGCTCAAGATGCGACCAGTGATACAGCGGATTCCTCAGCGTATGCGGAACCGTCGCCGCAAAGGCCAAAAATTTATCTTTCTCGTCACCATCACCGGTGACCAATTCCTCGGCGATTCCGTTGGCACGCATCGCGCGCCATTTGTAGTGATCACCATCCATCCAAATGTCAAACAAATTGCGGAACCGACGATCCTCGGCGATGTCATGCGGCGACAGATGATTGTGATAGTCGATGATCGGCTGATCGGCGGCGTAGGTATGGTAGAGCGTGCGGGCCGTTTTACTGGTCAGCATGAAATCATCGTGAATGAAGTTTGCCGCCATCGTGTTACAACTTTCTGATCTGGAAATCGTCAAAGTACGGCCCATGATAGGCCACCGCCTACCTATCTAAATTGTCATCGCGGCATAGCCACCATCAACGACCATTTCGGTACCGGTGATAAACGAACCGGCATCACTGGCCAACAAAATGGTGGCTCCAATCAACTCGTCGGCGCTGCCAAAACGATTCATCGGCGTGTGTCCCATGATCTGTGCGACGCGTTCAGGCGTGAGCACCTTTTTGTTCTGTTCAGCGGGGAAGAACCCCGGCACCAGCGTATTGACGCGAATATTCTGTTCCGCCCATTCCCGCGCCAAGTTCTTGGACAGGTTGTGAACGGCGGCTTTGGTCGTCGAGTAAGTAAACACGCGCGACAACGGGATCACGCCAGACATGGACCCAACGTTGATGATCGAACCGCCTTCGTTGCGATCAACAAAGTACTTCCCAAAGACTTGGCACGCCAGAAACACGCCCTTGGTGTTTACTTCGTGGATGCGATCCCATTCCTCTTCGGGAATCTCCAAAAACGGCGTCGCACTATTCATGCCCGCACCATTGACCACCACATCGACCTTGCCCGATTTCTCCAAAACATCGGCCAACAGTTTTTCCAATTGGTCACGTTTATTGACCTCACAGGGCAAGAAGTAAGCTTGACCACCGGCGGCGTGGATCTTCTCCAGACGTGCCTTGGCCTTCTCTTCACTGCGGCCCACCAGTACGACTTCTGCGCCAGCGCCGGCCAGTCCCTCCGCCATCGCGCCGCAGAGTTCTCCAGTACCGCCGATGATGACGGCCGTTTTGCCATCGAGTGAGAATAACTTATTGAGGTAGTCTGACATGATTTTGGTTTTGTTTCTGGTTGGTGAATTAAGTTTTGTTCTATGAGGAAATTTTACCGGCACTATTGCTAGTCAGTTTAACGACCAGCCGGCAGGCGTCGGCGTTTTGCCCCCGCCCAACACGGTCGCCCGCCGGCTCGTCATTAAACGGGTGTCCAATGTCGCCTAAACGATGTACCACAGGGCCAACGGCCCGTAGCGCGGATTTCCTACGTCGCCACTTTAAAATCATCCACGTTCCAAGTCGGCTGCCCGCACTCGGTCGCGATTTGATTGAACTCCTCGATCTCCGCTTTACTAAACAGCAGCCCGCCATTGGCGTCGCTCCGCTTGGCCGCGTCGGCTTCCATTTGCCCCGGCAGTAGGCAGTTCTCGTTCCCGTGGCCAAGGACATCCTCAAGCACGGTTTTAATATTCTCCGCCTGTGACTTACCGCCGGCAAAATCATTTCCATTGATCGCATCGGGATGAATGACTTGGAAGTAAAACGCACAAGTATGTTTGTCACCGTCATCGGCCCAGCGCGACCGCAACGTCGGTGTGCTGCCGCCGATGAAGCCCGCCATGATCTCGTTAATCAAAGACAGCCCGTAACCTTTGTGGCGTCCAAACGTCGTCAGCGCGGCTACCTGATTTGGATCGGTTGTCTCATTGCCGTCTTTGTCGACCGCAGCGCCCGGTGGAATGGATTTGCCTTCTCGTTTGAGCTGTTGCACGCGTCCCATCGCAACCACCGACGTTGCCCAGTCGATCACGACGGGATAGCCCACGGCATCGGTGGTCGGGAACCCCCAAGAATGCGGATTGGTTCCCAACGTTGGATAACTTCCGCCAAAAGGAACGACTTCGGCCAGCGCCGCGGTGCAGTTGGTATAAGCCAAGTACCCGCGCGAGGCGGCGTCCATCACATAGCCACCGCCCCAGAGATAATGAAACGCGTTGTCGACAGAAACCTGCCCAATGCCGTACTTGTCGGCCAGAGCGATCGCTTCTTCCATCGCCGCATAAGCGGTGGCTTGGCCCAGTTTCTTTCTGGCGTTCCAAACCTGCGACGCTTCAAATCGCGTTTGCACTTTTTCAATCTCCGCGTTGGGCACACACCCTCCGGCCTCCGAACCAAACAAATGATCCAGATGAAGCGCCTTCAAAGCGTTGTGCGTGCGGATACCGTGACGGCTGGCGTGGGCCGCGAACTTGGCGGCCGCAGCGCCTTCTTCGGCGCTGTACTTGCGATGCACGTAGGCCGCTTCGACCAATGAGTTATGTTGCTCGGGGCTAACGACGTAAAAAGTTTCTGACATGGTTCTAAAAATTATCTATGAATCGAAATTGAAAATTGAGGCACAGGCGGAACCCAACCACCATCGAACGTAGTAGCGATCCGCGCTAAAAAAGGCGCGACTTAAACCGCAGGAATCGGCACATCGTTGACCTGCGCCAACGGTTTTTCGCCCTTGAGCATCCGCAACAGATTCTCCGTCGCCATCACCGCTTGACGTTCGACCGACTCGTACGTCCGCGACCCAATGTGTGGAGTCACGATACAGTTGGGTGCCGATAGCAAAGGATGGTCGGCCGGCGGTGGCTCTTGATCAAGCACATCAGTGCCCAATCCTCCGACTTGTCCCGACTCAAGCGCCGCCGCAATGTCTGCGGTATTGATCATCTCGCCCCGAGCACAATTAATAATGACAACGCCCTTCTTCATTGTGGCGATCGAATCGGCGTTAATCATATCGCGCGTTTCATCGGTAAGATTCGTATGCAGCGAAATAATATCGCTCTTGGTAAAAATCTCTTGCATGTTTTCGGCTTGATTAACACCGTGCTGCACGGCAAAGTCATTGGGCCAATAAACATCGTACGCGAGAACATTCAACCCGAACGCTCGGGCGCGCGTCGCGACCTCTTTGCCGATGCGGCCAAGCCCCACGATGCCGATCGTTTTGCCCATAATTTCATTTCCGGTAAATCGTTTCCATTCGCCCGTGCGGACCACGTTGACTTGATCGACGAAATTCCTGAACAAAGACATCGTCAACAGCATCGTGTGTTCGGCAACTGTTGTGTGGTTCACGCCAGGGCAGAAGCTGAGCGGAATCCCCTTGGCAGTACACTCCTCGACGTCGATCTTATCAACGCCGATGCCATATTTCGCGATCAGCTTCAAACGAGGAAGTGACTTTTCGATAACGGCTTTGGAGATCACATCATCGCCGCAAAGAAACGCATCAAAGTCACCGGCCAGGTCAAGCATCTGTGCTTCGGAAAGCGGACCGCGCTCTGTGTGAATTTCTGCCCCCGCTGAGGCCAGTAAATCGTGATGGGGTCCGGGCGTATCTTGGTAGGAAGTCGTCGTCAGCAGAATCTTTGTCATTGTCCGAGCGGGTTGAGAGAGAGAAACGGGTCAGTGGAGGATGGATTCTAATCAATATGACGCGACTATTCGAGTACGCAAACGGCAACTTTTGAACGCATTTGAAGACGGGTAGTGGTTTTCATTGTCGGTGAAGAAGTCAAATCTGAATCGGTGTGTTTTGCTTAACCGTTTCCGATGCTCCGCCGTCCTTTCTTCTGAAACCGCTTTTGACGCCTCAAAAACCAAAGTTCGCGGGCACATAAAAGTACTGCTGACCAAACTGCAGCCGACCACACCTTTTGTTATCGCGATCGCCATCGCATTCCCAAACCACCACCCGAGATAATCCGTGGCATGAATCCAAACGAATATCCCAACACAAACAACGAAAGGCCGCCAAACCCAATCGCCGTAAACCCAATCGCCATAAACCCGATCACCATAAACCCGATCACCATAAACCCAATCGCCAAAATCGCAACCGAACTCAGCGACTTGTTTCGGGGCGCAGGTTCTGTCATCATTGATACTGAGGCTTGCCAAACGCGGCAGTTCAACGGGTCGCTTACGGGGGACTTAAAATGCCTTCTATCTTCTTTGGAGAACTTGATGAAACGCTTGATTTCACTGGCCACTGCGTGCCTGGCGATGATTATTTCGGTCGGTAGTTTGTCTGCTCAAACCGACGATGAAAAATTCATTCTCGACACCGAAACAGCCGCCCAACGGCAAGCCCGGATGGCTTGGTGGAAAGAAGCGCGCTTTGGAATGTTTGTTCACTGGGGTCTGTATTCCTCAACCGAAGGCGAATGGGGCGAAAAGAAGTTTGTCCGCGGTGCGGAATGGATCCAGAGGAACGCTGGCGTGTCAGCAGACGAATACGAAAAAACGATGCGTCCAAAGTTCAAGCCCAGTGCTGACTTCGCCGAACAATGGGCGAAGCTGGCCAAACGCGCAGGCGTCAAATATGTGGTCTATACCAACAAGCACCACGAAGGTTTTGCCATGCACGATTCGGCTGAGACCGAGTTCGATGCCAAAGACTTTACCGGTCGCGACCTGCACAAAGAGATCGTCGAAGCCATTCGCGGCGAAGGTCTGCGTGTTGGCCTGTATCATTCGTTGTGGGATTGGCATCATCCCGACGCGCCCGCCGGCAAAGGTGCGATGAACTTGGGTGGCCTTTCGATGGATGACCGCGATCTGTCACGTTACACCGATTACTTGCACGCCCAGGTAAACGAAATTACCGATGGACGCTATGGCGAAGTTGACGTCTTGTGGTTGGACTACTCAAAAAATCAATTTCAAGGTGAAGCATGGCGAGCGAAAGAATTGGTTGAACTCTTGCGGAAGAATCAACCGCAAGTACTGATCAACAATCGTCTCTGGAAAAATACGAAGGAAAAGCGCGACGGTCAAGAAAAGTACTGGTTTGGAGATTTCTCCACGCCCGAACAACACATCCCAGCCAACGGAATCGAAGGCGTCGACTGGGAGACCTGTGATACGCTGAACATCACCTGGGGTTGGAGCAAACATGCGACCGAGTACAAGACTTCAACAGAATTGATTCACCGATTAATCGACGCCGTCAGTAAGGGCGGAAACTACTTGTTGAACGTTGGCCCGCTTCCCGATGGTTCAATCGATCCGAAATCGGTCGAACGCTTCAACGCGATCGGCGACTGGATGAAGGTCAACGGAGAGGCCATTTACGGCACCCAAGCTTCCCCGTTTACTCGACTGCCGTGGGGACGTGCGACAGCCAAGCAGATCGAGGGAGGTTATCGTTTGTATCTGCACGTGTTCGACTGGCCCGATGACGGTCGGCTATTCATTCCAGGCCTTGAAGGTCTGCCAAGCCAAGGACAGATTTTTGGTATCCCCGGAATCCAGAAAAAACCGGCCTCGAAGGTGCGCGGTGGCGCGCTGATTAGAGGCCTGCCTCCTCGGCCAAAAAATGCGGCGGCGGATGCGGCCACCGTGATCGCGTTGGATTTTGACGAGGCGCCGGTCGTCGCGCCTTACCGAGTCTACAGCGCGGCTGATGGCGCGTTCAAGTTAGAACCAGCTGACGCGTCGGTCAAAGCCGCGAAGTATCATGACAACGAAATGTTTCAACGCTCCAACATTGATTCTTGGAAAGCCGATTCGAGTGCGACTTATCCGTTGCAAGTCGAGAAGGCGGGTGACTATTCAGTCGAGGCTGAAATTGCAACCAACCGCCTGACAGAGGACGCAAATTTTGTGCTGTCGGCCGGAGGCGTTGAACACCCATGTGTTGTCAAGCCAACTGGCGGTCCTAAAAAATGGAAGCAGCTGAGCTTGGGTTCGATTAAACTCCCCGAGGGCAAGGTCGAGTTGAGGCTACAGTGCAAGTCGATCGTGAACAAGGGCGTCGTGAAGATCGCAACTATGTCTTTGAAACCGGCCCAGTAGCGCTTACCCGCGACCGGCTTAGGTAATACCGACGCAGTTCCCAACGCGAGAACGATCACGTCAAAGGCAGCCTATGAATTGCCGGCCGTTGCGAAAAGATCCAGTTGGGTTGTGGTTGAAGATTCTTCACTGCTATAGATCTTCTGACAGCGCTTTTGCCGCATCAAAAAACCAAAAGCCGCTGGCACAAAAAACAAGGCAGACAATGTGCAGCCGATTACCCCCCCGGCAATCGCGATCGCCATCGGTGGCCAAAAACCACCTCCCGAAATAATCAGCGGCATGAATCCGGCGATCGTCGTGAAGGTCGTCGCCAGTATGTGACGGGTCTCGTGCAACGTGACTTCGACAATTGCGTCAATCGCGCCCGTCGCGGCGGCGCGGTCTTCCCGGAGCGCCGTCAACACAACGATCGAATCGTTGATCGCAATTCCAATCAGCCCCATCACACCCACGATCGCCATGAATCCAAACGGGTACCCAAACACGAACAATGACAATCCGCCAAAACCGATCGCCATCACCGCAACCGCGCCAATCACCATCGAACCTCGAAACGAGCCAATCGAAAGGACCAGCGTCGTGATCATCGCAACCACCAACACCCCGACGCTCGCCATCAGCCCTCCAACCGCATCGTCGCGTTTGGAGGCTTCGCCACCGTAAGCCATTCGATAACCCGGCGGCAGGTTCTTCACCGTTTCCTCAAGCCGCTGGTCCAGTTGAGCCAACACCTTCGACGGCAGCACGCCAGCGGTTAAGTAGGCCTGAACTTCTTGCATGCGAATGCTGTTTTCGCGGGCGACCATCGCCGTCCGAGGTTTCAATTTCAACTCCGCAACGGCGCTCAGCGGCACCCGCTCCGCAGAACCATTGGGGACCAAATCCAATCCAACCAAATCTTCGACGCCCGATCTCTGCCCCTGAGCAACCCGCACTCGCACGGGTAACTGCTCCGTCTCCTGCAACACAAAACCGCCGGTCACTCCATCCAGCTGAGCATTCAACTGCGATGCGATTTCGCCCGGCCGCATTCCAGCCAGCCGCGCGTCTTGCGTCGAAACATTGACCTCCACCGTTGGCGTGACGTCGTTCAGTTCCACGCGCGTGTGAACAACGTGAGGCAGTTCCGACAGAATCCGCCGCGTTGTTTCGCCAAGTTCTCTCAGTTTATTCAGATCCGGCCCGTAAAAACGGACCTCGATCGGCGCGGCAAACGGCGGGCCTTGTTCCAGTTGCCGTGCCAACAGTCGCGCTTCTGGAAATTCCGTTTGAAGACGCGTTTGCAGATCACGGATAACGCCACGTGCTCCTTCGGCAGAATCAAGCTGCACGATCGCGTGGGCGTACTCCCGCGAATTGGCGCGGCGCGTGATGATGTTGTAGTAAAACGTCGGAGCGCTACGGCCCAGCAACCACGTCGTCTGTTTGACACGCGGTTCTTGGAACAATTTGGCGCTGATGCGATCGGTCAACGATTGCAGTTCAACAAACGAAGCGTTCTGGGGCAGCTCCAATTCGATATGAAACTGGTCACGGTCCGCTGGCGGAAAAAACTGATCCGGCAACTGTCCCAAGGCAAAGAAGCCGCTGCCCGCCAGCACCGCAAAACAGCCCACCGTCGCCCAAGGCAGTTCGATCGACCGGCGTAACACCGTTTCAAACAGCGGCTTTAACAGCCCAGGGCGCAAACCATTTTGGCCTTGGCCGCTACTGCCCAACATCGCCGTCAAAGGAGCGATCACGATCAGGCTGATGAACAGCGAACTGGTCACGGCGAAAATAACATTCACCGCCATCGAACCGACAAATTCCCCCGCAGGCCCCTCCATTAAACAAATCGGGGCGAACGCAAACGCCGTTGTCAGCGTTGATGCCAATAAGGGAATGAACAGAATCCGCCCCGTCGCCCCAACCGCCTCCAATTTTGACTTGCCCCGCCGCAATTGATTGCTGACGCAATCGACGATCACAATCGCATTGTCGATCAACAGCCCCAGCGCGATAATCAAACCGGCGACGGACATTTGGTGAATTGGCATGCCGCGAAAACGCATCGCCATCAATACCGCCATCGTCACCAACGGCAGCGCGGTCGACACCAGCAGCGCATTGCGCCACCCCATCAACACCCACACCACACACATCACCGCCAAGGCACCGATGGCCAAATTGGAAATCAATTCCCGCAATCGGTTACTAACGTAGTCGTTTTGATCCAGCACTTCGGTCAATTCGATCGCCGGCGGTAACGACGCCTCAAAATCCTCGACGGCCAATCGCAATCGCTCACGCCACAGGTCGATGCGACTTCCGGGTCGCACCATCGCGCCCAGCATCAGCGCGGGTCGTCCGTCGATCCGGCCTAATTGGTCCGGCGGATCGGCGATGGCGCGATTGACACGTGCGATATCGTTGACCACCACAAAGTCGCCCGACCCGTTGGTCTTCACCGGCAGCTGGCCAATGGCCTCCACCGTTTGCAGTTGGTTCCCCAGTTCCACCGGCAAAGATTCGTTATTGGACCGCAGAATGCCCGCAGCATTACGCGCGTCGTCGGCAAGAATCGAATCGGCAACCGACCGCGCCGACAGCCCCATGCTGGCCAATCGACCGGGTTCAATTTCGACCACGATCTCTTCGGCCGGTTTACCAAACTGTTCAACATCGTCGGTGCCCGACACGGTGCGGATCCGGTCTTCAAGGTCTTTTACGAAGCGTCCAAGGATTGCGTAGTTCGGCGGAGTTTCCGACTTCCAAACCAGCCCTCCGATCCACGCGAACGCACGCACGTCAAGGATGTCGAACTCGGGCCGCGAAGCTTCCGGTGGCAGCAGCGCGATCGAATCCTCAACCTTGCCTCGGATCCGGCTCCAAACGGTGGCTGATTCGTAGACATCGTCGCGCAGTTCGATCGTAATCAACGACGCACCGGAGCGACTTTGTGATTTCAGTTCCTTGATCTCTTCAACTTCGCGGATCGCTTTTTCGATGCGATCGGTGACTAAGGTTTCGACTTGTTCGGCGTCAGCCACCGGATACCGCGTGGTGATGATCGCCGCGCGTTGGACCGACACAGGGTCTTCCATCCGCGGAATCACCGTCCACGACGATAAACCTCCCACCAACAGCACCGCGATCAACATGATCAACAACCGCGGGTTGCGAATCGCCGCAGTTACCCAATGGCGACGGTCATCGGCGGAATCAGCGTCGTGGCGATTTGGATCGCCTCCGGGCCGCCTATTGTTCAAGGGATTGTTTGGAGGGTGGTTCACTGCCCCCTCCGATCACTCAGCTGAACGGCTCGCGCCTTCCAAGGTGGATCCATTTTTACGGTTTGTGCCGCGACGCGCTGCCCTACCGAAACGCGACTGCTACCGGAAACGATGGCCAGGTCACTCTCTTCCAACGTGCCTTGGACGCGGCTCCAATTGCCCCACGTTGCCAGCAGTTCAACATCGCGTCTGGCGACGCGCGGGTTGGCGTTGGTGGACGCATTGGCTTTTCCAGATTCGTTTTCTGCAAATTCGTTTTCGCGATTCTCATTCGCGCTTTCCAACACCAACACCGACCACAACCCACGTACCTGCCGCTGCAGCGCTTCGGTCGGCAACCATGTGCCCGGCTGAGCCGCTGGCGTTGCGAATTCGATGCGGACGGTCTGCCCGTCGACCAAGCTATTGGTATTTTCAGCGTCAACGTCGACGATAATTTCTTGCGTGCGAGTCGCGCGGTCGAGGGTTGGTTGAATTTGGGCGACGGTGCCGATGAACTTTTCTTCGCCAGCAGAAAATGGCAGCCGCTGTCCCACTTCCAGCTGTCTTGCGACGCCCAACGTAACGCCAAATCGAATCTCCAAGTGGTCGACTTCGACAATCTCAAATGCCGGGCTGCCGACTTGAGCCAAACTGCCTTCGTCGATATAGCGTTTGGAAATTCGGCCGGCGAAAGGTGCCGTTAAACGAGTCTGATCCAGCCGAGCCTGAGTCTGCTGAACACTGGCCACAGCAATTTCAAACGCCGCTTGTTGGGCGTCGATTTTCTCTTGTCGGGTCCCCGTTTCGAGTTCCTTCAAACGCTGCTGGGCCGATCCGACCGCGGCCAGCATCGCCTGATCTTCGGAAGCCGCGATGTCGTACTCCTGCCGCGCACCGGCGCGCGTCTGTTGCAGACGCAGTTGGCGTTTCAAGGTTGTCTTGGTTAGATCGCGCTGTGCCTTGAACCGATCCAATTCTGCGCGAGCCACTTCGATCGTCTCACGTCGAGGCCCCGTTTTCAGTTCGGCCAACACGGCGGCGGCTTGCTTCTTTCGGGCCACGGCCGCGTTGTGCAGCGCCTTGATCGCCGTATCGTCTTGACGCGCCAGCAACTGGCCTTGCTGAACACGATCGCCTTCATCCACCAACAGTTCGTCCACGCGTTCAGACGCTTGGAATGACAATTGACTTTTTCGGCGAGCCACGACGGTGGCTGTGTAACGCAGCGGCGTGAAAGAGTCCTCTTGGGCAATCAACTTCATCACGCCCACCTGTTGTAGCACAATGTTGTCTGTAGTCCGGTCGGACTGCGATTCATACTGATCGGCAAAGGAAGTTGCAAAGTAGGTTCCCGCAATTCCAAACGCAATCAGCACCAGTCCGCTTATCAGGATTGCCCGCTTCGAAAAGCGGCCGTTCAATTTTGAGTCTGATTTTTGCGAGGGTGTTTTTTGCGATTCTGTTTTTTGCGAATCTGTTTTTTCATTCATGGCTCAGCCTTTTCTCATCAGGAAAAACGGACGCGCGAATTTGATTGAACTTCCGTGAGTGTTCCTGTTCAGTCCAAAGTGGCTTCCAACCAAAACCATCTACCGTCTTGCAGCATCCAACCCGAACGGCGCGGTAGACATCATTGATGCCGATGTCCTTGAGTGACGGACTGGTGATGTTGATCAGGTAACTGCCATAGGTCAGCGACCACAACGACAACGCCATCTCCTCGGGTGAAAGTCCTTCAGGCAATTTCAAATCGCCACTTGCGATCGCGGCCCGCACGATCCCCGACACCAACGTCATGCAGCGTCCCTCTTCGGATCGCAAAAGATTGCGTCTGTCCTCAGAGCCGCGATCCCAAATCGCCGAATGACGGACAATGTTTTCGACCATGAAATACTGTGGATAGTGCACGACATAAATTTCGCAAGCAACGTTCACCGCCAACATCCGTTCCTTGGGATTGCCTTGGCTCATGGACGCGGTGTCAAAGAGCGTTAACCGTTTATTGATCGCTTTGACCGCCAGCGTGAGCAGAACTTCTTCGCGGTTGGGGAAGTGGTTGTAGATCGTGCCCTTGGCAGTTTCGAGCTCCTCGGCCAGCCGTTCCATGGTCAGTTCGGACAGCCCTTCATTGAGCAAAATTTCTCCCGCCTTCTCCAGCAAACGCGCCTCGCGCAGCTCGATTTGCCGCTTTTTTGTTGTCTTGGTTGCTTCCATAGTGAAAATATTGACTGGCCGTCAATTAATTTAATAGAGAGAAAACCACTGAAAAATGAGAAAATTCAAAAATTAATGACGCGGCGTCAATTTAAAGCACGGGGTATTATCCGGGCTATCGTGGGTTAAGATGTTCTCAAAACCGCAGACAATACTAGTCATTTAAGGCCTTTTATGAACGTTGCCGATTTGATCGCCCAAAAAAGAGACGGGCAAACGCTGGACGAAAAAGACATCCAAGCCCTCATCGCCGGCTTTACCACCGGCGACGTTCCCGACTATCAGATGTCAGCTTTCGCGATGGCCGTTTTCTTTCAAGGCATGACGCTTGAAGAAACCACATGCCTAACCAAGTCCATGATCGACTCCGGGCAAACGTTGAAATGGTCTGGAAAAAAACCATCGGTGGATAAACATTCCACCGGGGGGATCGGCGACAAAATTTCGATTCCACTGGCTCCGCTGTTAGCGTGTTGTAATGTTGAGGTTCCGATGATCTCCGGCCGAGGCTTAGGGGCCACCGGGGGTACGTTGGATAAACTGGAATCGATTGTTGGCTATCGCACGGACCTTTCCGTCGACGAATTTGCCAGCGTGATCAATTGGAACGGTTGCTCGATCGCTTCGGCGTCTGAGAAAATTGCTCCCGCCGATCGCAAGATGTACGCGCTGCGTGACGTCACCGGCACCGTGCCTTCGATCCCGCTGATCACCGCCAGCATTCTCTCCAAAAAAATCGCCGAAGGCATCGACGCGCTGATTCTGGACGTGAAGTGGGGCAGTGGTGCGTTTATGCAGACTCTCGACGAGGCCCGCGCTTTAGCAAAATCACTGGTCGAGGTCGGTAATCAACTGGGGGCCAAAACCAAAGCCATCATCACCGACATGAATCAACCGCTGGGCCGCATGATCGGAAACGCCGTCGAGGTGGACGAAAGCGTCGACGTGCTTAAAGGCGAAGGCCCTGAAGATGTTATTGAATTGACGTTGGCGCTGGGCGCCGAAGCGTTGGTGCTGGCGGGCGCTGAGTCAAATTTCGATTCGGCCAAGGCGGCGCTGCAGGATAAGATTGATTCCGGCGATGGACTCAAATGCCTGCGCGAGATGGTGAAAAGTCACGGCGGAGATTTAGATGCCGTTCGGGATCGCGAGACGGCATCGGATATCCTTGCTGATCAGTCCGGATACGTATCCAAGATCAACACCCAACGCATCGGTTTGGCCGTCATCGAAATGGGCGGCGGTAGGAAGAAGATGGGCGATCCCATCAACCACGCTTCGGGCGTCGAATTCCTCGTCCGTATCGGCGACAAGGTCGAAGCAGGACAACCGATTGGAAAACTATTCTGCGAATCATCCGCCAAGCAATACGCGCGCGAATTAGTCAGCGCTTCGGTGTCGATTTCCGATTCCCCGGTTGATCCGCAAAAACTGATCGTCGAAACGGTTGGATAAAGGAGTAGGGCCGGTTCCTACCGGCTGAGCCTTACCTTTGACAAAAAAGGCCGGTTGGAACCGGTCCTACGCACTACGCAACTTTCAATCAGGCGAACCCGTTGTGAAAAACATCACCCCAGATCAAATTGAATCTATCGTTGACACGGCGATTGCCGTGCGTTCAAACGCCTACGCACCCTATTCCAACTTCCTCGTTGGCGCGGCGGTGTTGCTGGCGGACGGTGAGACGATCATCAGCGGCTGCAATGTGGAGAACGCGTCTTACGGGCTGAGCATTTGTGCCGAACGAAATGCGATCTGCCAAACCGTCGCTCAATTTGGACAAAAGACCAATATCGCAGCGATCGCCGTCGCGGCAACACCTTTGGCCACCCCTTGCGGAGCTTGTCGCCAGTTCATCGCCGAATTTGGAATGGACATCCAGTTAATCTGCGTCGATCCCAACGACAAAACGAAACGCAATCACTTCACCGCGGAAGATCTCCTGCCGCACGGCTTCACAAAAGACGTGCTCGATCGCTAAAGCTTGACTTCGCTAGGTTCTTTTTCCAACGTGCCCGAATCGAAGCTACCTCACTGCGACAGGATCAGCACAGAATAAGGAGCGATCGTCAACGTTCCACTCTGATTGAGACCATCTCTGGCAATCGCATCGCTGGATACGTCGGGGGAATAGACGTTTCCAAAGTCATCGGAATAGCCTTCCCAATCGCTGTTGAAACGAACCTTCCACAGCCCAGGACGAGGCAACCCAATTCGATAATCGTTGAATTGCTGATCGCGGAAGTTACAAACCACAACCACATCATCGCCAGCACCGCCTTGGTCCCAACGATGAAAGGCAATCAGTTTGTCGTTGTTGTTGACGTGGAAAGCGTTCACCGACTGACCTCTTAGGCCCCGGGTGTTGTTAAACCAATTACGTCGGAGTCGAATCATGTCGCGGTACATTAATTGGATACCACCAAACGTTACCGCGCGCGTCCAATCGACCGGGTCATCATCACGAAAGAACTCATCCTCAAGCACTTCCTGCCCTTGGAAAATCATCGGGACCCCTGGCGAGGTCATCACCAAAGCTGCGGCCAGCGTCGACCGCTTTTGTGCGTACCAACTGCCGGCGTCTCCCGGCGTGATCTCTTCTGGCACACGTGCCCTGCCGTTGGCGACTTCATCGTGAGACTCCGAGTAAATCACGCGCTGAAAACTGTCCGCGTTGTAGTTGTGAGTAATCGCGTCTCGCACATCAAACATGTTGCGATCTCCATCATTGACCGCCTCAACCGCCCCGCGGATCGGATGCACGAATTGAGAATCCCACTGGCTATCGAAACCTGCTCCGCCTGCACCTGTACTTTTGGTGACGAACTCATTGTTTCGCAAGTCCTCTCCGACGGATAACGCCCACGGTTGGCTGGCGTCAATCTCGTTGTTGATCCACTGCATCAGCGACCATCCGTCGGGATTGTCTCCCAAATCAGTCGTGCGGGTCGAATGAACGGAATCCCAACGCAACCCGTCAAAGTGAAAATCGTTCAGCCACATCATGACATTGTCGCGAATGTACTGGCGCACTTCGCCTCGACCGTAGTCCGGCCGCGTGTCACCCCACTGGGTGTCGGCGCGAGCATCTTGGTAGAAGTAAATTCCGCCTCGATCGCCTTGGCTCCAACCGTCAAAACGCCAAAGATCCATGTCGTTCGGCCCCCAGTGGTTGTGCACGACGTCCAACAGAACTGCGATCCCGCGTTGATGGGATTCATCGATGAAGCTTTTGAGCGCGTCGGGACCACCGTAGGCGCTTTCCACCGAAAACGGATGGCTTGGGTTATAGCCCCATGAAAAATCGCCGGGAAACTCAGCGACCGGCATTAGCGTAATCGCGTTAATGCCAAGGTCCTGAAGTTGATCGAGTCGTGCCTCCGCTTGGGCGAACGTTCCCGGCCCACCACCGGGCGTGTCATTGAAGGTTCCGATATGCATCTCGTAGAGAACCATTTCGTTCCAAGCCGGCATTTGAAAATTGTCATCGTTCCACTGGTAGTCGTGGAAGTAAATAACGCTGTTGCCGATCGAGTTCGTGACGCGTTCCTCACGAGGATCGGTCTTCCATTCAGTCGTCGCACCGTTCTCGATCACGTAAGCGTACTCTTGGCCTGCGGTGACATTGCGGATGTCGATCGACCAGTTTCCATTTCCTTCTGGTTGCAGTTCGGTGCTTTGGGAATCCCAATCGTTGAATTCACCTGCCAGCCGAACGTCAGTCGCGAAAGGCGCCCAAACTCGAAACGCAGTTCCTTCAGGGGACTTAATGGCTCCCATACCTGGTTGAGTCGAAGCGGCGGATTTCCGTTGGCTGGTTAGCCTGCAAGAGGCATCGACTCCGCCGGCAGCGTGGACACCGATAATATATCGACCTGTTTTTAACTTCGGGTCTGAGGACTGAGTGATCTCGACCAGTTCATCTCCCGAGAGATTGTCAGAATGGAAATCGTGAAACCGGAAACTTGGGAATCCACCGGTTCGAACAAAGATGTTGGGGTTTCCGGCCAGTGCTTCCCCATTGAGCTCGTATTCACCATGCCAATCCTCGGCATCAATGTAAGCGTACCGCCACTTACCGGCTTGAACATTCAGCGTCAGCGTGTAACCGTCTGTTAACAGCGTTTGCGCGTTTGCAGATTCCGCCAGCAGTAGCAGCAGCGTGGCGCACGTTATCAAAGTTCTAATCATGATGTTCTGAGAAGTGAAGTTTTGGTGGGTAGGGTGTGAACTCTTGGGGAACTAAAATTGCATCCGCCGACTATTCGCGTCCGTAGTCAACCTTTTCCTTGTCAGCCTTTCCGGCCATCAAACGATCGTACTCATCATTGTCAACTTCTTTCATCGGGCCATTGGTAAATCCGACTTGCCGCATTCCATCGACGCCCGTCGTTTCGAATACAACCGGCAGAGCAGGGCCCCGGATCACCGTGTTAACTCCGTAACGTATCACGAACGGTTCGCCGTCTCTTTCACTGACAAATAGCTCGTCCAACTTAGAAGCATCAATGCCACCGCGTTTAAGCCGGTCCGCGTCCTGAGACTCAATGAACTCACGCAGTTGACCTTCGTTCTTGGGTCCTTTGTATTTGTTTCGGATATGAAAAAATGAGTACAACGTTGCCAAACGCTTGACGTTGGTATCATTTGCATCAGCGATCATTGAATTGGCATCAGCACCACCGCATCCGGCAAGCAGAACCGAAGCGCCAAGCAACACCAACAAACACATATAAAAACGAACGGCAGAAAAGCTCATTAACATCCTCGACTGGCAAAAAGAGACTTGCCGCCCATCGGCTGGGCGGCAACTAATTATCTCTTGAAGAAACTTATACTTATAGTTCGTTGACGTTGATGACAAAGCCATCACTTCTACGCCCCGCACGAATCAAATTTTCGAGGCTCGCGTCTGAGCTTACCGAGTGAGTTGAACCGTCGCCCAGAACAGCATTCATCGCTCCGGGATGCGCCGAACCGAATCCGAGTTCGCGTGTGCGACTATCAGATGCACTATCGATCCAACCATCGGGACGTGGTGCATTATCAGCAATCGAACTAAGGGCTTCAGGACCGAACCAAGCACTTGAGCTTGAAACCGAAAACATACGAAGACTCGTATAGTCTGCACCGTGGTAATAGCCAGTATCCCACCAGTCGTGGTATTGCCCCGCGCGGGCGTAGCTATAGAACCTTGCATTTGCCGCTTTCTCTACGAACAGAAAAGTATTAGAAGAACCATCGGTAATTTGACCGAAACCAATCTTCGTGTACTTAGTCACCTTTGGGGGAGTAGAACTCGTATTGGCGTGGCCACCTTTTGCAATTATGCCCGTGAACACAGTCGATGACTCGTTCGGATTTGGATCCGAGTTGGTGGAGAATGTTAGGCCATAGTTTGGAACGTTGCCTTTTTCATCAGCAAAGGGCCCTGCAACCCCGGCGTAGTCTCCAAGTCTTATTTGGTACAACTGATAAGTGGCGAACCTACTTCCGCGCGAAGGGCAGTTGAATCCCGGGACCGAATTCTCAATCATTATTTCAGAGCTTCCAGGAACAGTGTCCCACCATCCATATTGCTTGCGTTGACTTTCCAAATTGGCTTGCTCAATAAAAGGCAAAACTTGGAACATCCAACCCGCGTTCTCGAAATTGGAGGCAGGCATGTAAAATTGTTCCGGCTCGTGGTAAGAGTCAGAGCAGTCTCCGGCAGTAGGAAAATGCATCTTTGCGGATTCAAAGTTCAAAGCCCCTAACGCCAACTGACGCAGATTATTCATGCACTCGGTGCGCCTGGCAGCTTCACGAACTTGCTGAACCGCCGGCAACAACATCCCGATCAAAATTCCAATGATCGCGATAACGACAAGCAGTTCGACCAACGTAAACGCCCGCCGATTTTTCGGAATAAACCTCTGCATATTTATAACTCCATAAAACGATTCGTCGGATTTACGCATCACGGCAGGCAAGCCCGCCGATGAGCAAAAATCGAACTCCAAATGTATGAAACTGCTCCACCGCGCGGAATAT
>CAKZVF010000191.1 GCA_937921995.1 uncultured Pirellulaceae bacterium | reverse complement strand
GCCTATTTCTAGGCAGCCATTGCGAAAGAGTTATCTTCTGCAAATAAAGGTTTTGGTCAGATTTTTACGTAGCCCTCTGACCAGCTACGACACGCCATCTTCGCTTCTAACGATCCGGTCGATTCCAATTCGCCCCCGTTTTTAACCATCGAACAACGGCATCCCACACGGGATGAAATCCGCCGCTCAATCGAACCGTGAATTATACATCTCTGGCTTCAAAAGACCAATCTAATTGCCGCTTTGGTGGTCTTTTTCTAAAACGTCCCAACCATTTTCGCCAAATCGAATTTCCGGGGTAAGCCGAACAAACGGAGCTCACGGACGCTTCTATGTACTACTCCATCGCCCCCGGCAACTGATCCAACGATTCGATGCGGCATGAGGGAGGACAATCGACTTCTTTCTCAGGTTCGCCTGTTCGGTCCAGCCAGAATGCGGACCAACCCATTCGCCGCGGCCCGTGAAAGTCATTTTCGATACAGTCTCCGACGAAAATGATGTCGTCGCTCGATATATCAGCTCCCAAATTGCGACTGACCTTCGTGAGCACTTGCCGGTAGAACGCTGGATCAGGTTTGCGGAAACCTAAGCTGGCCGAACAGAAAACGTCGTCCACCGTCGAAAGTTCCTCAAAGTGGTCGACGATTGGAATCAGTCGGCTGTCGAAATTGGACGCGATCGCAAGATAGCACCCACGCCGTTTTAGCTGAAATAGACACTCCGCCACGTCGGAATAGACACACCAGTTCTCAGGGACCGCAAAGAAATCCCACAGCGCGTCGAATAACTCGGCCGACTCATTCACGTCGTCGAAAACGAAGTCGATGAAGCGTCGCCATAACTCTCCTTCGATCTGGTCACTGGATACCAGCCCGCCTTCGATCTGTTCTTTGGCAGGCGTGTCCACCGAAAACAGTTTTTGTCGCGCTGACTTGAACCGTCGTTTGACATCCGCTTCTTCCAGCGCCGAACCGAATCTCTGGCCGTGCTGCAAGTACACGTCGATGACGCTTGGCTGTGTTTCGATTATCGTCGAAACCGCATCCAGTAAAATGATTTTGGAAGAAGACAAGGGATCACGAATATAAGCCAGACTATCGCCCGACCGTTGCCTCGCCGGAGCTTAAGACATCAACCGACGACGATGCCGTGCCCTGAGCAGTATGGCGGTTGGCTTCGAAAAACCGTTCTTGGGTTTGCGTTTGTTTGTCGTCGATAACATTGGCCAAGTTCTTCAAAGACAAAATGGAAGCCGACGAAACCGTTGTGGCGCGAAGGATCGGTATACGCGGAGTTACCTGGGCCGTTTCGTGCTGTTTAGCGTTTGCTGTTCGCGTGCTGCCGTTTTGAACATCATCGCTGGGTGTGCCGCGTTTGATCGTTGATTCCTGCAACGGTGCCAATTTCGTCTTGGGAGCCAGAACCTCGGCTGCTGGTGTTTCCGAAACCGGCGGCAGTGGTTTGAACTCGATCGCTCCCGTCGTGTTGCGGGCTTGCCGATAACCTCGGTCGTTCAATTTCGCCGGTTGTTGGCGAAGGGCGTTCAATTGACGGTAGTAGGGTTTGTGGCTGGCTTGCACCGTTTCCACCATTTTGCTTGTCTGGTTCGATTGGTTGAACACGTTGTGGGACTGGGCCGGACGAGCGTGCAGCGTCAGCATCTTTGGTTTTTGCGGTTCTGCAACACGTTCGGTGCGTGAGAGGCCTGTGGTCGAATCGAATCTGATTTGAGACCGTTTTGTCAATTCTGCCTCTTCGAAGATGCTTTGCGTGTCGTCGCGTTGACCGTCAGCGATTTCTTCTTGCGTATCCAATTCGAAATCGTCGGCTTCTTCGTTCTGTCCTAGGGGTTCAAGCGTTCCTTCGGTGTCAAACTTTTCGAAGTGATCTGTTTCCTTGGGCTCGATCGAAGGAGTCTCACTTCCCGATGGTAGCTGATTGATTGTCGGCAGCTCATTGATCTTCGGTGCGCTGCTGGGCACTGTTTCAATCGGCGAGGCAACAACTTCAGCAGGCGGTTGCTGGACGATTGGATTGCTCACCATCGGCTCAACAACGTATTGCTGTTGAGGCATATAAAATTGTCCCGTGCTAACGGCGGTGTTTTCTGGACTGCCGCATCCGCAGCTACCGGTTGTGGGGGCCGGAGCCACCTGCGGCGTCGCGGGTGCGGTTTGCTGTACCGAGTAGCTGTCGATGGGGACAGCGCCCGAGGAGCCTGTCGGCTGTGCACCGAACGTGGGCAAGGAGATCCCCGTGTTGCCCACGGGCGTCTTCGAATAGGTCAGCTTTTTCTTCAGTAGACAGACCTTGGACTTCCTTAGCGCGTCGGCAACGCCCAAGTTGAGGAACCCGCCACCGCTGGAGGTGCAGCCGCTGAAGATAATCGTTGAAATTCCGAAAGCGATCAGGCTTTGATATTTAAGACGCATGGTTTTCTACCGAAGTATGATGTCCTTGGCGTCGCAGAAAAGGGCCTGCGACCACCGACCGTGCAACAACCGGCACGGTTCCGATAGAAGTATCGACCACCACAACCCTGCCCATCGGACTTTGAATTTCCACAGCCAAAACCGGAACAACCGGCAGCGGAGGTGCGGTAATAAGAACAGGAAAAGGCAGACGAGTTTCGCCAATCGTCAGAGCTTATTAAAAACTGTAACGATGACGGGACTTAAGACCCTGAACTGTCTCTTTACATTGACGGTTTTGCCCAACATGCTGTCAGCTGACGATGGGCGAACCAAGACCTTTGATATCAAAGAACTGCGATTGCAGCGTGTGCCACCGCAACAACTTCAAGGGTTTTCGCTGCCATTTCAACCCATTCGTCGCAGCCAGTTGGGCTGGCCGTGGAGCGTTTGCCGGGATAGGTGGAGCCGCAAAGATTGACCACTGGTGTTTTGAACTCAAAAGGTTAGCCTTTTGACTTATCAGATTGCCAAGTTTGACGGTTTGGGCTTTTGAGTAAGCCAGTCGTTTGGCGATTGCCCCCAATGTATCCCCCTTAGCGATGCCTTTACGGCGAAAGATATTATATGAGTCAGTTCATTAATGCGGCCAAAACGTCGGAGATCACCGATGGTGGAAAATTGTTGGTGGAAGTCGACGACCGTTTGGTGATTTTGTTCCAGGTCGGTGACAGCTACTTTTGCATTGATGATGTCTGCACCCACGATGGGGGAACCCTGAGCGACGGAAGTTTTGAAGGTTTTGAGATCGCTTGTCCTCGTCATGGAGCCAAATTTGACGTGCGCTGCGGCAGTGTGACCTGCATGCCTGCCACCCAAGCCACTGTGGCCCACGAAACCAAAGTAGACGGCGACACAATTCAGGTTAAAATAAACGAATAGTCACCAGTTACGTTTTAACAAGCAAAATTAAGCAGAAGAGTTTTGATCATGTCACTGCATGAAGATCACGTCCGAGAAGCCCTAAAGCAAGTCATCGATCCTGAACTGTTCGTGAACATCGTTGATCTTGGTTTGATTTACGTTGTTGATGTTTTGCCCAAAGAAGGCGAAGAGGGTCGGTTCAACGTCAACATCGAAATGACGATGACCAGTCCCATGTGTCCGGCCGGCCCGCAGTTGGTTGCCGAAACCAAAAAGTTCGCTGGCGAAATTGAATCAGTGGACGAAGTGGAAGTCAAAGTCGTCATGGATCCGCCGTGGACCCAGGATATGATGACCGACGATGCGCGGGATCAATTGGGGATTTTTTAGCGACTAATGATCACCCGTGTCAGCAGCGCGGCACGAGGCTGTGTTTGTTGATTCGGTCGGAGTGATTTTAGGCCGGAGGCCGACACATGATTTGCCGGGGTGCGTAAGCCCCCGGTATTGGAAACTGTCCAACAGTCAGCCCGGAGGGCGACACAACAAATTTTTGTGTCGCCCTCCGGGCTTAATTAAATACGCTCCTTCTGCCCGGTGGTTGACACCACCGGCAGTTCTTATGCCGCCCTTCGGGCTAATTTTTGTAACGCCATGCCATTCAGATTTTCAACTGGCGCTATCCTAACCAACTCGACTCTTCCAAGCTTCCACCAATGCTTTGGTCAATTTCCCAGGTGTTTGGTCGCCAATGGTTTTCTGGTTGACGTGAGTCACCGGTGTAATGCCCGAGGGCGTGGTTAACCAGAGAACTTCGTCCGCTCTCTCGAGTTCTTGGACGCTTATATTACTGCGTTCTACCGTCACACC
>CAKZVF010000190.1 GCA_937921995.1 uncultured Pirellulaceae bacterium | reverse complement strand
GCGTAGAGCGCTTGTTCGAGGTCCGCCACCATGGCCGCTTTGTCGCCCTCGAATTTTGCCGTGGGGCCGTTGAGCGTTTTTGAGGCGGTGACGCGCTCTTCTTTCAGCGCCGAAATACACCGCGCGAAAACCGCTTCGCCGATCAGCGTCAACGGTTGGCCAATTTCAAGCGCTGAGATCGCCGTCCATTTTCCGGTGCCCTTCTGACCCGCGCGATCCATGATCAAATCGACGGTGTGCTTGCCGGATTCTTCGTCTTTGTGTCCGAAGATGTCGCGCGTGATTTCGATCAGGTAGCTGTCCAGCACCCCTTCGTTCCATTTCGCGAAAACTTCGTGCAGTTCTTCGTTGGACATGCCCAGTCCATCTTTCATCATCTGGTACGTTTCGCAGATCATCTGCATATCACCGTACTCGATGCCGTTGTGAACCATTTTCACAAAGTGCCCTGCCCCGCCGCGGCCGACCCAGTCGCAGCATGGTTCGCCCTTTTCGGTCTGAGCGCTGATGCCTTGGAAAATATCTTTGACGTGTGGCCATGCGTCCGGGTTTCCGCCAGGCATGATGCTGGGGCCTTTGAGAGCACCTTCTTCACCGCCGGAGACTCCGGTGCCGATAAACAGAATCCCTTTTTCGGCCAGTTCTTCGGTGCGGCGGACGCTGTCGGGGAATTCACTGTTACCGCCGTCGATGATGATGTCGCCTTTATCCAAATGCGGCAGCAAACCATCGATCACCATATCGACCGGCTTACCGGCCTTGACCATGATCATCACGCGGCGCGGGCTCTTGAGCGAGGCGACCAATTCTTCGGGCGTGTGCGTGCCGATGATCGTTTTCCCCGCGGCGCGACCTGCCATAAAATCGTCGACCTTTTTTGTCGTACGATTATAAACGGCGACGGTAAAGCCCTTGCTGGCCATATTGAGAACGAGGTTTTCGCCCATGACGGCGAGGCCTACCAGGCCGATGTCTGCTGCTTCTGACAAGAGATTGCTCCTATGGAAAAATTGACAGGTACAAATATAGCGGATGAAAAGTGGGTGTTAACCTGCTCTTAGATACAGCCGGGAAAATAGCCCAAATTTCCTTGGCACCGCGGAGTGTGCCAAGCAAATGAAGTATTGGTGAAAAGGCAAGCCTCTTCCTGAATTTGCCGGTAGCGGGTTAGACTCTTTTTTAAGGTCCATCACCCAAGGTCAGTTTTCGCAATGTCCACCGAAATGCCACTCCGTCAGCGCCACTCAGATGTCGCCGGGAACGCGATCCGTATCGTTGGAGCTAGAACGAATAACCTCAAGAACGTCAGCGTCGATATTCCGCGTGACGCGCTGGTCGTTATCACCGGTCGCAGCGGCAGCGGAAAGAGCTCTCTGGCCTTTGATACTCTGTTTGCCGAAGGACAGCGGCAATTTTTTGAGAGCCAATCGCTGACGACGCGTCAGTATTTCAACCAGCTGTCCCGCCCGGACGTTGATTCGATCTCAGGTCTGCCGCCGACGCTTTGCTTGGACCAAAACCCCGGCAGCGTCAATCCTCGTTCCACCGTCGGAACGATCAGCGAAGTCTACGACTACTTGCGGTTGATGATGGCCAAGGTGGGCGATGTTAAGTGTTTTCAATGCCAACGACCCATCGCACAGCAAACGGCCAAGGAGATTTGCGATTCAATTCTGCGGTTGCCAGAAGGGTCGCGATTGATGTTGCTCTCTCCGATCGTTGACCAGCGTAAAGGGCAACACGAACAAGCACTTAAAAAAATTCGCCGCGAACGTTTGGTACGCGTGCGCGTCGATGGCGATGTGCTGGACATCGACCGCGTGCCGCCTTTGGCCGCCGAAGTGCCGCATACTATCGAAGCGATCACCGATCGGATCATCGTCAAACCCGGCATCGAAGACCGTTTGGTCAAAGCGATCGAACTTTCGGTTGAGCTGAGCCGTGGTGCGGTGATCGTGAGTTGGATCGAGCCCGACGAAATGGACGCGTCGTCCAAGAACGACACGACGCAGTGGGCCGAGCGTCTGTACAGCACGATCTATGCGTGCACCCATTGCGACATTCATTATTCCGAAGTCGAACCTCGCACGTTCAGTTTCAACAGTCCCTTCGGAGCCTGTGAGAGCTGCAATGGGCTTGGGTTTGCGATGCATTTTGATCCGGACCAAGTCATCGCCGATCGCGGTCTGTCGATCACCAATCGCGCTATCACGATATGGGATCACCTGAGCAAGGCCGCTTATACGAAAAAGGTTGCAGAACTTCTGCCCGTGTTGGCATCGATTGGCTTCAGCGCTGAAGATCCGCTGGGTCAAATGGAGGAGGCGGTTTGGTCGCAGTTCCTTTACCAACACGACCGCGGTGCTCCGGGGCTGATGTTGGTGTTGGAGAAAGAACTGGCCATCTCCGAGGATGATCAATGGTGTGATCAGCTGATTGATATGGAGACGCGATTGCCATGCGCCGATTGTGGAACCAGTCGGTTGAACAAACGGGCGAATTCCGTTTTTCTCGCGGGACGCAACATTGCCCAGATCGTCGCGATGCCGTTGGAGGAAGCGTTTGGTTTTTTCAATTCGATCAGTTTTGACGATCAAAGAAGCGTCGTCGCTCAGCCGTTGCTTGCCGCGATCATCGCTCGTTTGCGATTCTTGGTCGACGTGGGCGTTTCGTATCTGACGCTCGGCCGCGCCGCGGATACGCTCTCCGGAGGCGAACATCAGCGTGTGCGATTGGGGACTTCGATCGGCACCGGGCTGACCAACGTCTGCTATATCTTGGACGAACCGTCGATTGGTTTGCATCAGCGCGACAATGACCGATTAATCAATTCGATCATGGCTTTGAAGGCGGCCGGTAACTCCATGGTGGTCGTCGAACATGACGAAAGCATCATTCGCGCGGCCGACTACTTGATCGACGTTGGGCCCGGCGCGGGCAATGTCGGCGGAACGATCGTATCTCAGGGAACGCCGGAGCAGGTGATCTCATGTGAGCAAAGCGTAACCGGGCAGTACCTGCGCGGGCAACGGAAGGCTTCATCCGAATCCGGTGGTCGCGTAATAGATCCCAAACGCGCGATTCAAATCAAAGGGGCAGCCGGTTTTAACTTGAACTCGATCGACGTGCAGATTCCATTGGGAGTTTTTGTCTGCGTTACGGGTGTCAGTGGCAGCGGAAAGAGCACGCTGATCAACCAGACTCTGGTGCCGGCGTTGAGGCGGCATTTGGAATTGGTTTCGTTGCCGCCGGAGAAGCATGATTCGATCTTAGGGTTGGAGCAGGTCGATTCTTTGGTTTGCGTGGATCAAAAGCCGATCGGTCGTTCACCCAGGAGTTGCTTGGCGACTTTTACGGACTTGCTGGATCAGTTTCGCAAGATCTTTGCGGCGACGAAAGTTGCCAAACAGCGCGGGTACACCGCCGGGCGATTCAGTTTCAATTCGAAACAAGGTTGCTGTGAAAACTGTTCGGGGCAAGGGTTTGAGAAAGTGCGTTTAAAGTTTCTTCCGGACGTGTTGGTGAAGTGCGATGTGTGTGATGGGCGGCGTTTCAATCCCAGCACACTGCAAGCAAAATTTGGCGAATTTTCGATCGCGGATGTGTTGGAGATGACCGTGTCGCAGGCCCTGAAGCAGTTCGAGGGCTTCAACCGCATCCGCCGGACGCTGCAATGTTTGGCGGACGTGGGATTGGGGTACGTGCAGTTGGGGCAACCCGCGACAACACTGTCTGGTGGCGAGGCACAACGTATCAAACTGGCCAACCAATTGGCCAATCCCAAAGAAGGGCATACGCTGTACGTGCTGGACGAACCGACGACGGGGCTACATTTTGCGGACGTTGCGGATTTGTTGGAGGTGCTCAACCGAATCGTGGACGCCGGCAATTCGGTGGTGGTGATCGAGCACAATTTGGACGTGGCGGGGGCCGCCGATTGGATCATTGACCTAGGCCCCGAAGGCGGATGCGGCGGCGGCAACGCGGTGGCCGTCGGAACTCCGTCGGACGTGGCTAAAGTAGCGACATCTCACACCGGCAGATTTTTAGTACCGGTGTTGGCGGAAAAATAAGAATAGCGGTTTGGCAAATTTGAGAACTGAAGTTCTTCAGAGAGCTAAATGGCAAGTGCGCGAAACGCGGCAATCTGCAGGGCCGGGTCCTTGATCTGTTTCACAACAAGCTTGCCCTGTTAAAAAGCGAAAAATAAGGCTGACCCCGGCGAAGCTGCTAAAGCTTTAGATCGTCTGTGTTTTGGCGAGCGCTAAGCACTCGCAGAACGTTGACTTGGCTTCCATCGACGGTAAAAAGTACCCTGTGAGTTTGCTTACTTGACAGACCGAACCAGAGATTTCGCAACTCAATACCGAGTAGTTCAGCTTCACGAGCGAAGGTGCTCCGTTGAGGATTGTGTTCGAGTGAATATATGGCTTCCATTATGGCGACGTACCAACGCTCGGATTCCTCCGAAGATCTATGCTCACTCCACCAATCAACGTTGGACCGCAAGTCGCGAATTGCGCTCTCAGAAAGAAGAACTTCAAACACTAGGCATCTGCTTTCGGCGAAAACCCCTTCTCTTTTCGGAACTCTTGGTCGAATTCTCTAAGAGATGTCGTTCGTCCAGCCTCCACATCGCTCAACCCTTCGCGAATCGCCTCAACGTCAGCGGCCTGATCGACTAGTAACTTGTTTACATATTCTTCGACGCTACAGCCAGCCAGTGCGGCAAGCTGCGTCGCGGCGGTAGTGTTCGCAATTTCAATTTGCATTATTCAACTCATCCAGAACTCAGCGATTTCAATAATAAAGCCCTACCACCATTGTAAGCCGCCGACAATAAAAAAGGGAGCCATTTCTCTACTGAGAATGGCTCCCTTTTGCTACAAGCTTGGCTCTACATTGGGTTTGGCAGGATGCGTTTTTCTGTGGACTTCTTTTAGTCGTTTGTTGCTGACGTGGGTTTAGGGTAAGGCTGCTCCCAGCGAACCTCCTTCTTTCTTGCACCCCCGCTTCAGTCATCGTTTGTCGCTATCCCCAAACTCCGCATTTTCTGTCAACTCATCCATGAATAACCAACTTACAAATTCGATCTCTGCTCTGAAATTTACCTCTTTGGATGCCTCAATTTTTTCGATCCACATTTCTAATTCATTTCTTTTCGAAACACAGACAGGCAGACAGTATTCTCGCAAAAAATCGACGATCTCATCTCTGACGCCCCTTTCATAAAGAACTTGCACCAAGCAGAAGTTCGGTCCAAAAGTTGTGTTTGAGGGTGTTGGGACTAAGTTCATGCCAGCCAACCTTAATTGGTTTTTCGCCAACTCTAGCTCACCGTCACGAACATAAACAATTCCCATTATGGAGTGGCCTTCGTAAGCAAACCCCTTATCACGCCGACCACTTTTTAGCCTTGCAGAGTTCAAAGATAAGATTCTCTGAGCAAGGGAAAAAGCGGTATCGTTTTCGTTGCGGAGCAACGCTCCCCAACCTTGCTTGCACGCTTTTGGTAGTTCCCATAAATCATCCATTGGCAAGTCCCTTTCAAATTGCAACTTGTGCCCCAAGTCAGAGCCCCGCGAAGTCGCTAACGCATCCGTTTTCTTCTTGCAAGTCGATAACACATAAGCCACCCTATCTGAGGAAACAGAGATTTGAATTGAACTATGCTTGGGCCGGTAAGTCTCCCGAATTCGTTTAGAGTAATTTTCGCAGGATCAGGATACTGTTTCTCAAGATAATGAAAATCTCTCAGCGCGGTTTTATAACTATTCGGAAGATGGTTTTCGAAGAGTTCTCGCATGGAGATTCCGTATCGAGACTCAATCATTGATAGCTCAAATGTAAGTGCAAACCCTTCTTCCATGCCGCTTGCCCATCCTTCAAGGCCTTCGGTCAAGTGTATATGAACAGATTCATGAGCAAGGTTTGCTAGGAATGTTGCCTCATTTCGAAATGCATTGGGGCCGACAATTACATTGACATCCGCACCCTCAACCGCAAATGTTGGACCGTAGTCCGCTTGGAAGAATTTGGCAATCCGATAGTCAAGTTTAGGGGCTCCGATCTGTTGCTCCAGGTTCGTGCGAAAACCCTCCATCAGTTCTAACGCTAGACTTTCATGTTCTTTTGGAATTTCCTTTTTCACTGCCTAGAAACCTCTCACGGGACCTCGAGACATTTGTGTCAAGATCTCAGAAAGTTGACTCGATCCCATCCCACCATCGGCGCTAATACAGCCATTCACGATGCACGTAACACAACTGGCAGCACAGGCGTCGTTAACTCTAGGTCCGGTTTGGGTAAACATGCATTTTTCAAAGCAACTCATAAGGATTGTTGACCGATTAATCGCGTGATCAACGTTGCCTGTCTGTTTTGGACCCATTTTGCTCAGATACAAATGATAGCCAATCGTCCAGTCCGTTGCGAATCGCACTGCCAAAGAAGCACTGCTTTTGGTTTGGTCTTCGGACGCCGATGCCAAAACAGGTTCCTCGCGACTTGGACGTGGTGCCTGCCTTTGTTGGGCTTCGTGCGCATCGAAGGCCGGTGGGCGAAGAGAAAGATTGGAAGTCGGATCTGCGGGATTTTGTTTGCCGTGCGAAGGTGCTAGGATAGTGGGGGTACGAGTGAGCGTTGAACCCCCAATTTAGAGAGTCGTTTTATGAGCGTTGATTTTGATTTGTTGCGCACGCTGCACCGGATGCATCGTCAGTTGGCGGACATTGAACAGCGGCTTCGTAAAGGCCCGTTGCAGGTTAAGATCGCGACGCAGAACGAAGCTTCGTTTGCGGCGGCACTGGATGACACCAAAAATCGTCAGAAAGAAAATCGCTTGGCGACCGATCGCAAGCAAATGACGATGAATGAGCGCGAGGCCAAGGTCGAGGACATGAAGGCGAAGCTGAACACGGCGGCGTCCAACAAAGAGTTTCAGCTGCTCAAAGATCGCATCGCGGCCGATGAGCAGGCCAGTAGTGTGTTGGCCGACGAAATTTTTGAAATGCTCGAACGGCAAGACGTCATTGATCAAGAGGTCGTCGCCGCGACGGAGAACCTTGAGAAATCAAAAGTCGAGAAAAAGAAAATCGTCGACAGAGTAACCGAAGAATCTAAGGTGCTCCAAGAGGAACGAGCGCGGGTTGCCGGCGAGCTTGCCGAGAACGAAAAGAAACTTCCGATGGATGTGAAGACGGATTACCGCCGCCGCGCCGATGCTAAGGGCGAAGATGTGTTGGCCGAAACCGATGCGGTGACCTGCGGCAATTGCCAAGTCCACTTGACGGCGCAGATGAAGGCGTCGCTGCTGATGAATGAAATTCTGTTTTGCCAAGGCTGCGGGGCGCTGTATTACTTGAAGGAAGGCGTCACCGCCAAATAGCTCTGCTTCGAGCAGTCTTTTGCGGTTCTGACTTTTCCTGTTGTGCCGATTATCTATGCTTGTGAATTAATTTTCGTCATCGGCGCTCCGTTGGGCGATAACTCAATTACTTATCTTTCGGGAGCTCTCTTCTGGGCCCAACAACAGCGGTATATTAACAATATAGTTTCGCGTACCGTCGTCTGACGTTGAGCGTTAATCGCCAGTCATTCGGAGTACGCACTCAACACGGCCAGCACCAAAAAGCTGGCCGTGTTTTTTTGCGCGTTTGGACTCAGTGGAAAAACCGCTGGCAGCTATAATTGTTGGCATGAAACCAAGTCCCGCCAATTTAGAAAAACAAACCGCCTCCCAGCAGATGGCGGCCGTGTTGAAGCTGGAATCGGCGGAGCTTGCCGCCGTTGCCAGTCGCATTGTCGGCGATGCGTCGTGCGAATCGGCGGTGGAAAAACTTGTTCGATGCCGGGGCCGTATTCTATTGACGGGGATGGGGAAAATGGGTTTTGTGGCTCGCAAAGCCGCGGCCACGTTTTGCAGCACCGGTGCTCCGGCGATCTATTTGCATCCCACCGAAGCCATCCACGGTGACCTTGGCATTGTGACCGCCGACGATGTGTTGGTTGCGATGTCCAATAGCGGTGAAACGAACGAAGTGCTCAAAATCGTCGAATATGCGCAGCGCGTCGACGTTCCGGTGATTGCATTCACGGGAGATTTAAGTTCTACCTTGGCCGTCCATAGTGATGTCGTGCTTGATTGTTGTGTGCAGCGTGAAGCGGATGAATGCTCGTTGGCTCCGACGTGTAGTACCACGGTGACGCTGGCGATGGCCGATGCACTGGCGATCGCGGTGATGAAAGAGCGCGGGTTTACGGCGGAGCAGTTTGCGATTTTCCATCCCGGTGGCACGTTGGGGAAGAAGTTATTGCTCAAGGTCGACGATGTGATGCATCGCGGCGCGGAAATCCCTGTTGCCGATCGCGCGGTGAGCTTTGGCGACGCACTGAAAATGATTGGTCAGAAGAAAATGGGCTGCTTGTTGTTGACCGAGGGTGAGCTGACCGATGGTGAGCAACGTTTAGTCGGCATCATCACCGACGGCGATCTGCGGCGTCACTTGGAAAACGCCTCAGGTTCTATTGGTGAAATGATGGCAGGTGGAGTAGAAGAAGTGTTTTCGGCTTCACCCGCGACCATCGGCAAGGATAAATTGGCCGCCGAAGCGCTGCGTTTGATGGAAGATCGGCAGATAACGTCGCTGCCGGTCGTGGATGCCGATGGCGGTGTGTGTGGATTGTTGCACTTGCATGATCTAATTAAGGCGGGATTGGCGTGATTGTAGCCTTTCGGTCTCCGAAAGTGCGCCTGGCGCGCAACCGGCCCGCGAGTGATCTTTCGGAGACCGAAAGTCTACTATGGCCAAAGGCGACTTTGTTTCAAACAAGAGTAGTGAATAGAAATTTCAAGTAACAACACAATCCGATACTCTGCAGATTCAGCCATTCGTAACCCGGTCAAGCTGTTTGGTGACATCGCCAAGGACGCTTGGAGTGGGCGCGACCTAGCTTGGCGGTTGTTTCTGCGCAACGTGCGCGGAATGTACCGTCAGACCTTCTTGGGCCTGTTCTGGGCGTTTCTTCCGCCGATTGCCAATACGGCCATCTGGATTTTCTTGAGACAACAGGGCGTTTTCGATACCGGCGAAATGACCGTTAATGCGACGCTGTACATTCTGACGGGAATGATTCTTTGGCAGTCCTTCAGCGACGCGCTGCAGATGCCATTGAACGTTTTTAATCAGAACAAACGGATGATCGGCAAGCTGCGTTTTTCGCGCGAGGGGTTGATCATGATGGGGCTGGCGGAAGTGTTTTTTGATCTGGCGATTCGAATGTTGTTGCTGGTCCCCGCAATGTTGTGGTTTGGTGTGAGTGTTTCGTGGGCGCTGCTGTTGGCTCCACTGACGATTGTGTTGATGGTGTTGTGGGGAGCGGCGATCGGTTTGATGTTGATGCCCATCGGCGCGTTGTATCAGGATGTGGGGCGATTTCTCAGACTTGCGATTCCGTTTTGGATGATCATCACGCCCATTATTTACGTGGCACCGGATTCGTTTCCCGGTAGTCTGTTGGTGTGGTTGAACCCGGCCAGTCCGTTGCTGCTGTTGAGCCGTGATCTGATTCTGGTGGGTGGAAGCATTTTCGTTGTGCCGGCAGTCGCCGTCGCGGCGCTGACATTGCCCTTGCTTCTGGTGGGGCTGGCCGTGTTTAGGATTTCCATTCCCGTGTTGGTGGAAAGGATGAGCACATGATTCATTCGGTGACCAGCAACGACGATGATTTGATTTTGGATGTCGATCACGTTTGGAAAATCTATTGCCGCAACCTCAAACGTTCCTTGCGGTACGGCGTTCAAGACCTTGGCAGGGAAATCCTTGGCAAAGGCCGAGACCGAACCCAGTCTCAGTTACGCCCAGGCGAATTCTGCGCCGTCAAGGATGCTCATTTTCAAGTTCGGTCAGGCGAGTGCGTGGGGATGTTGGGTCCTAATGGGGCCGGCAAGAGTTCGATGTTGAAGATGATCAACGGTTTGATCAAACCTGATTCGGGTTCGATCACGATCCGCGGCAGCATAGGGGCGATGATTGAATTGGGTACCGGATTTAATCCGGTGCTTTCGGGCCGCGAGAATATTTACATCAACGGTTCCATTTTAGGGATCAGTAAATCGGAGATCGACGCCAAGTTTGAAGAGGTCGTTGAGTTTGCGGAATTGGGACACGTGATTGATTCACCGATCATGACTTATAGCAGCGGAATGAAGATGCGTTTAGGATTTTCGATCGGAGCCAATTTGCGGCCCAAGTTGCTCTTGATCGATGAAGTCCTTGCCGTTGGCGACGTTGGTTTTCGGATGAAGTGTTTTGCTCATCTTCGCAAGTTGGTCGAAGATGGCGTTTGCATTATTCTGGTGACCCACGCCGTCGGGATGCTTAACCGTGTGGCGACCCGTTCGATTGTGTTTGATCGTGGTTCGGTGATACACGATGGAGATTTGGAAACCGGATGCGTTGTTTACGAAGAAACGATGGGCGCTTCGGATCGCGTCGGTAGTAAAGGTACGCCGCAAGCCCAATCCTCGACCACGGGCCTCTCAATCGGTTCGGTGGAGGTGGTTGACGATCATGGTAACGCGAATAAAGAGTTTGAGACGGGGCAAGACGTTGTCATCCGAGTTGAGGTCAAATCGGAACGTGCTGCGGCGGATCTGAATTTAATTGCCGCATTGTGGTCGCCCGTTCATGGGCGGATCGCTTCGATGTCCACGGCCAGTCAAAACGTAACCTTTGACGCTGGTGTAGATTCATCGGTGATGGTAACGCTGAAGTTTAAAAATTTGCCTTTGTTGTTGGGGGCGTATCACTTCAATTTGTCATTGTATGGCCCGGTATCAACAGAGTTTCATCATCGTGTCTTGGGGATCGGGAATTTTCGAATTGTTGGTCCGCCGACTTGTTCGCTTGGCCGCGGCATCAATGGGATTGTTAAGCTTGACCATCAATGGGAAATTGAGTGACGTTTCTGCCGTAGGCATATTAAACCAATCGACGTAACCAAGGCTCATAAGATGGCTGAGCAGCCAAACATTCACTTTGTTATCAGTGCCCCACGCAGCGGTTCGACGTGGCTGACGACGGCGCTAAATCACCATCAAGAGATCTTCGCGACTGAGCACCGATTGTTTGGCGATTTTTGCGAGGTGTGGAATAACAACGATGGAACGACGATGCCTCGCATCACCTTTGACAAATACGCTCGCGCGTTTTCGCAGCACTACTTCCACGATGCGATGGATCTCAATACACACCAGTTTATTAACGCGTTACAGAAGTCGTTTATTCATTTCATTGTTGGATTCGCGGTCAGGCGGACAGGCAAGTCGATAGTTGTCGATAAAGTCACGCCTTACCCGGGGACGTCGGATTTGGTGATCCAGAAGATCCGTTCCACATTGCCCGAAGCAAAGATCGTTCAGTTGGTGCGCGATGGCCGCGACGTGCTGACCAGTGGTACCTATGATTGGATCTTAAAAGACGCCGTCGGGACGGATCGCCATCAGTTCGTCGTGGAAAAGAAACTGGAGACGCTGGACCGATTCTTTGACGATGCGGTGATCGAGAAATGGGCCGGGAATTGGAAGGAGACGTTGGTTCCCTTCGATGACCATCCAGCCGATGTGCGGGTGACTTACGAAGCGATGAAGCAAGATCTTGCTGCAGTGCTGAGCAGTATTTTCAAGGTGGTGGGTGCCGATGATGACACGGTCGTGGCGGAGCAGGCCGAACAAGCGACGCGCTTTGAGAAGTTGACCGGTCGAGAAGCCGGCGACGCACAGTCACCGCTTGAAAAAGCACGCAAGGGAATCTCTGGCGATTGGAAACGCCACTTTACAATCCGCGATGGACGGATTTTTCACCAGATCGCAGGTAAACAGTTGCTGCAATATGGCTATGAGAGTGATCCGTATTGGTTTAAGACTTTGCCGGAATCTTTGGGTTGGCAACGGCAGGTTTAGTGGATTGCCTAATTCCCGTTGCCGGTCAGGATTGCGATAAACGGAGCGATGTCTAAGAAATTAATCGCACCGTCTTGGTTGCAGTCGGCTTGTGCAACGAAGCCACTCGTTGATAGCAAATCTATCATGCATTGGATGTCCCCAAAGTTCACAAAGCCATCTTGGTTGCAATCGCCCAGCACAAACGGAGCGACCGAATCTTCATCGACCGTGATGTTGAACGCTCGCATGATCGTAGGCGCTTCGGGATCACGAGCTCCGCGCTGGGTGGTCGAGTACATATGACCGGTGCTGAAAATATCCAAGAACTGATTTCCCGTGAAAGTTCCAGAATAGGAGGCCGTTGTCTGGCCGCTACCGGTAACGACAACATCCGCGAAGTCGAAAGTGAAACCATTGGTGTTCGCCGTCAGCGTAGCTGTGAATCCATCGGAAAGGCTTGATTCAAGAAATCCGAACACCGCATCGTTGACACCAATTCCCAACACGTTGCCTTGCGCCATGCCGCTGGCTGCACCGTTGTCGTCAATCACAAAGAAGAAGTTTCCGTCGGGGCGAAAACCGGTCCCATTAGGGGAAATACCAAGCTCGATGCCGTTGGCGGTGATGTCCCCCACGCTTTCGTAGTCAAATGTAAGCACAACGGTGTCGGTGTCGGATAGGCTGCCGCCATTGTAAGCCGCAGACAGTTCGTCAATGTTTTCTTTGCTGGCGATACCGGCATTGTTTTGTCCACCTCCGACAAGATCAATCGTGATGTCGCCGACAGTCCCGGAAACGACTGGTGGTTGATTCGGATAGTTGGAGATCGGGTTCAAGTTACCGTCAGTGCCGGTGAACCCAGGGTTGCCATCGAAAAAGCCGGGCTCGGCCAAGTCAAAGCTGACCACGGCAGCCGACTGAGCGGGGATAAAACTAATCAGGAAAATACTTCCATCAGTCCCTAGGTTAAAGTTCAGCGGAACAACGTCTGAAGACGTCAGGTTGTTGTCGCCATCCGGGGCCAAGTAGTACTGGCCCTCCAGCCCCGAGGCGACTTGTCCCGAGAGCATAGTGACGGGAACGTTGTTCATCGCGCCGCCGGGATTCACGATCCACATTGTAACCTTGGAGTCCTCGACGAAGGCTTGATACAGAGGCAAACCATCGGGATCCCCTTTGCCTTGGTAGGCTGGCGATGTGAAAACGGGCGTGGCACCCAGCGTCGTAGTCATGACATCACGTTTGATGACGTCACGAACTTGATTCAAGCTGTTGCCCGAATCCCACCAGATGTAGCTGTCCACGCCGTTGCGAAACGACGCAAAGACCACCGAAAGCGCATCGCGCACTGTCTGAGACAATTCGTTGATCGCGGCGGTGTTGCCAGGCATGTGGAATTCGGTATGCCACAATGGTTTGCCACCGGACAGGTTTGACAGATCCAACCAATCCGACTCGTTTCCACTACCGTGTTGTGGGTAGTAATGACTGGCGACGTAATCAATTGTGTCCAGCCTACCTAGGTCGGCAAGATCGTCGATGAACCGCTCCGCCGTTGGAATGCCGAACGAGTCAGGCCCCACGTACTCGAAGTCACGGTATTCACCAACGAAACCGGCCGCGTCAAGTTTTGACTCCAGTAAATCGTAAGTCGCGACGTAGCGATTGGCAGGCACGGCCCCTTCGGTTTCGTTATTAAGCCCCAGAAAGTGAATCTTGATACCTTCGTCTTTCAGATACTGCAGGTAGTCAGCAACCATGGTGCTGTAATGTTCTGGGTTGGGGCGCAGGACGGTGTTGCCAAAAATGTTTCCGTTTTGAAGCGGCCAGTTCGCGGTTGCTTGGCTGACCCATGCAGGGAAAGTGTTTGCACCGTTGAGTTTCACGCTGGCGTAAATCTCGACGTCCGGCCGCGCGGCAACGACCGAACGCATCGCGGCCAGTTCTATGTCGTACTGGGATTCATCGACGTCTCCATTTTCGGCGTGCGCTTGTGGGAAAAACGGGACGCGCAGAAAATTTGCATCCACGTCGACGTAGAGACCTCGTGCTTCACCCACGGTGTTGAGTCGTCCTGGCCATTCTTTAATATCCCAGCCGGCGCGGATGATTTTTGGACCGATGGAAGTGCCCGGATCAATCTCTACCAACTGCGCGAAAGAAGGTGCCGAAAGAATCAAAATCGCAGTCAGAAAGGCACCGCCAATCAGTTGTCCGCACCGCGTAGTATTGAACATAGAAGCTGCTTTCAGGAAGAGTAATACAACGTTTCGACGATGGAAGCGGTCGCGACGGCGTATAATTTGGAGAGCACTAAATTATAGCATCTTACCGATCATGCCGACCGCCGGTGTTTTGAGATATCCCGACAATTCGAGCTAGATTTCACGGGAATCGTACAAGTTCTGTGCAACGTCAAGCCAGCAGCGTGAAAAACGTCACAAATAGAGAACGCTTGCTCATGTCAGGGAGACGGCGTTGGTACAGGACTTCGGCTAACCATGATTGGGCAGGCACGGCTCACGACGAATCCAGCCGTTAATCGGATCGCGTGCTCGGCGAAATCGTCGCCAAGATGAGTCTTTGAACTTGGACGATTATTGACTTGCCGAAGCACCGCTTCATCGCCACATCGCTGGCCTTTCCCGCTAAGGTCGATAGCGAGCCGGGTGTTAGGTTGGAATTGGGGCAGCACACACGGTGCTGGATGACTCATGACCCTCAGCATGATCCGCTGGTGAAACCACCGCTGTATGCTGGTTGGTAGTTATATCCCGCGTTGGGATAGTACTGCGGATAGCCACTTTGGTTTGGGATCTGACCCGCGTTTAGATTCCCGAAGGGACTGGCAAATTGATTTCCGTTTGTCCCCGTTGCATAGCCGCCAGTTCCATAGCCGCCAAAACTACCGGTCACAGCATTGGATTGGTCGTAGCCCGAAGCCGTGTTGCCGGGTAGCGCGTTATTGTATCCACCATACCCCGCGTAGTCGCTTGGGTTGCCTGTGGCGAAACTGCCTGGGACTGCGCCTGCGTTTACGTACGGCGACGGTTGGCCTTGGTAGTAACCTTGAGAATAACCTTGGTAAGGCGTCGTCGCCTGCCGAAATGCGTGGTGAGGTTGGAGCGATCCCGAGGAAGCACATCCGGCACTGCACGATAGCAGTACTAACATGCCAAGCCATAGAAGTGGCTGGGCCGAAGCGGTGCGCGAAACATTGTCATTTGTTTTTTCTAAGATCACAAAAGCTCTCTGGTCATGAGGCGGTGGGCAACATTCTGCCACGCAGTACGCGCGAGACACGGAAATTGTTCACGATGAATATGCGATTTTGTCAAAAATTAAGTTCAGCTTGCAAAAAAGTTGAAGCCGCAAAACGTTTCTATCGTTACCGTCCCAACGTTCTCGCAAGAGATTGGCTGGGTGGTTGTGGCATGACTGATTGAATGGGATGAATAAGAAAAATCGTTGCTCACCAGACGATCCGGTGCCACCGGAATAATTTCGCGCCGACTTATCGACGGGTTGGCGATGGACGATAAAAAAATTACTCCATCGTTGTTGCCGGTCCTAGCGCCCGATTTGCGACCGCAACCAATTCAAAATCCACGCATCAACAATACGACCCCGGCGAACCAGAAATGCATCTTAAGTCTGACACCAACTCACCTGTTTCCGATGAACGCATCGTTTCTTATTGGAAGCTTGGCAAACCCGTGACCGCCGGGCGTTGGTACAACATCTTTCGCGCCAAACCCAAGTCTTTGGGTGCCGAGTCGCCTTGCGATTATGTTGTGAAGATGATCAACCCGCATCTTCGGACGAATCAGTTGCAACACGCGCTGGATCGTTTAGGCCGCGAAGCGATCGCGACCGAGCAAATCGTTCACAACAATGTGATTCGATTGTTAGATGCCGAACTGGACCGGGCTCCCTTCTTTCTGGTGCAGCCCTGGATGCCGGGCAGCAGTTTTGATCGTTTCCAATCCGCCACCCCACAAACGACGCTCAATCGTTTGGTTTGGGTCGCGCGTCAGGTGGCTGAAGCGATCCACGCAGGACACGAGAAAGGCCGCGTGCACTTGGGGCTTGATCCGTCCCATGTTTTATTGGGCCGAACCGGACGCGTCACGATGATTGGTTGGTCGCAGTCCCATCCCAACGGCGCTCTGGCGTGGATGCCTCACGATCGCGTGCAAATGGCGATGTACACCGCGCCCGAGTGTTTTCAAACAAGCTATCGGGCTGATTTTGCCAGCGACGTTTATTCTTTGGGCGCTTTGATCTACAAATCGCTTTGCCGACGAGCACCGTTTGAGGGCCAGTCGGTGAAGGCGATCGCTGAAGCCGCCACGAAATCCATGACCGTCGATCTAATGATCAAGCAACCCGCGTGTCCCCCAGCGCTGTATCGCTTGGTCAGGAAGATGCTTGATAGAAATCCCGCCAAACGGCCGCCGATGCGGTTGGTGCTTGAGTCGCTGATCGCGATCGAGATTGAACATCTGTGCGATCCAACGCTGATCACGTTGTAGGATTGGCGCAGCCGATCGTTTAAAGACCGCTGGTCTATCTTCCTCGAAGTGTCATCCCGTTGCAAATCCGCTGAATCGGTGCGATAGCCCCCAATTGGTCAAGGTGCGTCGGTTTTCGGGCCGACCTGTCTGGGGTCGCGGGGGCGTGGTTCGTCCGTTTTTGGGGGGGCAGTTTTGGGTACGATACGGTTCACATCTATCCCGTTGAAGGTCAGGTCGATAGTGTGTTTGGTTCGCGATTTAATCGTCTGGCCTCCAACGGAGAAGGCAGTAACAAAAATATCTATTAGGTTGTATTTCCTCGGCTCGAAGCTGTGTTGAACTGTTCTCTTCTCCATTGGGGCGAATGCTTCAAGTTTGAGAGGATGCTCAATTTTTTCACCAGAGATTCTCAGCACGTATTTGATTTGAATGTTCTCCAACTTTCGTCGGCTCAAGTTTTGTAGTTCAAATGTGACGAAGCCTCGCGGTTCAAAATTACCAGAACCATCCGTGGCAATACCTTGTGTAACATCGTATGTCGCACTACCGAATTTGAAACAACGTGAGGGTAACTGACTTTCATTCCTTCTAGCTGTAACTTTGTTATTCGGGGGCGGAATAGGCCTTTCCTCCTCAAGCGGAAAAAGGCCATCTGGAAACAGCGGGAATTTAGGTAGGTTTAAACGATCCTCTACGGCAATCCATGCGACCGCCAATAAAATGAAACTGACGGCCAGTTGGATAACACTAGCCAACAAAGTT
>CAKZVF010000189.1 GCA_937921995.1 uncultured Pirellulaceae bacterium | reverse complement strand
CCGTGATTTTATCAAAACCTTAGGATAGAAAGTGTAAATGGAAACCCGACGCGTGAGCGAGGAACCGCGATGATCCCCCGCTATTGCTCGCTTACGCCTTCTAAAGTTGCGCTTTGTTAATCACGAAGTGATGGCATGTATTAGCCCCGGACGCAAGTCCGGGGGACGGTTGATCATTTGCTCCGTTAGTCCTGAAAGGACGACATGAATCTGAGTAACCAAGAGATGCCGTGCTTTCAGCACTTTTGGGTGATTTTCCCGGGTGCAATCCATGGACGCGCGTCCATGGCTTTTTTCTACCGTGCTTCCAGCACTAAAAACGTGCAACTTCAAAACTTACGCGTCGGGTTATCAGAAAAATCACAGCCTCTCCGAGTCGTGCGCTGTAGCATAAACGCCTCGTCAATTCACACGATGCGTCGGCGTCGGCTTCGCAGGACGAAAGCACTGCACATTGCTCAACACTAGCGCGATCCCCCACTCTTCCCCCAGCGACTTCGATACTTCTGCCACCGTTTCTTCCAATTGTTGGGGACTGGCCGCCACGCGCGCATTGACCACCAACTCACATTTTTCAATCGCCACCTCACTCGCCAGGCTCAGCTCCGACGGTCCTCCCGAGCTGACCAAGTTTGCAACAGCGCTGTTTTGCATCGTCTGTCCGATAACCTTCAAATGTGCTACCTCGCAGCCAAGTTCGTTGATCTTTGTCCCGATGCGATCGACCAAATTTAGCGCGAGTTCGTCCAACGAAAACTTGTCTCCAGACGACGCGTCAATCTTGCAATTGAACCAACCCAACTCCGCTTCGCCGATCGCATACGTCTCATAGTCAACGTCCATCATGGCCGAACGATTGCGCGGCGCTTGATCGAACAATTCGAACACTTGATCCATGTTGGTATCATCCCTCACGCTGGCGTTGATTGCGGGGATATCGGGGAACTTCTGTTTGACACTGTTTTGCAAATCAGCCTGTTGGTCCGGAGTCAGCTTGTCGATCTTATTGATGACGATCGCGTCCGCCTCCTCCAACTGCTTCAAAAATATGTACTCGGCTTTGGGCGAAAAACCTCGTCCGGTGGAAGATCCTAAAATCTTGATTCCGTGCTCCGGTTTGAGCAGCACCACCAAAGGGCCCAGCTCAAATCGGTCACCGAAAAGTTCTTTCATCGGTTCGATCACCGTGGCGACCAGATCGGTGCAGCTTCCGACCGGTTCCGCAATGACGATGTCGGGGATTTTCGATTCCGAAAGTGATGAAATGGTTTCCATCAGATCATCAAAATTGCAGCAAAAGCAAGCACCCGGAACTTCGCCAACGTCAAACCCTTTGGAGCGCAAAGTGTGCGTGTCAACTAGATCGTAGGCTTGGTCGTTGGTAACAAGGGCGACGGATTTGCCTCGCGCAGTATAGTGCGATGCCAATTTCGCAATCGCCGTCGTTTTGCCGGCGCCCAAGAAACCACCCACCATTAAAAAACGAATCGTTTTCATGAAACAGCTATCCGCATCGTTATTGTATATTTAGACTGCATAGCGGGCGGCTTCAAAGGTCCAGCGGCAATTCCGCGCTAAGCCCCCTGCTAAAACCGACATACTATACCAGATTAAAGTTTAGGCCATTGAACCAACTCCCTCTAGCAATCCAAGGAGGCGCACCGACTTTCCTTGCGGGCCCGCCAAAGTGGCCTGTTGCTGATGACGCGATTGGCAAGTCGATCGACCAAGCGCTGGTCTCTGGAGAGTGGGGAATCTACGAAGGGGAATTAACGGCTCGATTGCATCAGCAGCTGCAATCCGAATTTCAACTGGACCACAGCCTCCTCTGCAGCAGCGGCACGATCAGCGTTGAACTAGCGCTGCGCGGCGTTGGGGTGAAGGCGGGGGACGAGGTTGTTCTTTCGGCCTACGATTTCCCGGGCAACTTTCGCTCGATCGAAGCCATTGGGGCAGTTCCCGTGCTGGTGGACGTGGTCGCCAATGGCTGGGTCATGGATCACGAGAAAGTTGTCGCCGCAATCTCTAAAGAAACATCGGCGATTCTCGTGTCGCATCTTCATGGCCAAGCCGCAGAGGTCGATGCGATTGCGGAGATCTGTAGGCCGCGCGGGATAAAAATTGTCGAAGACGTCTGTCAGTCACCCGGCGGTCGTCATCAGGGGAAAATGTTAGGCTTGCGTGGGGATGTCGCGACCTTTAGTTTCGGAGGCAGCAAACTTCTGACCGCTGGTCGAGGCGGCGCGATTCTTAGCAACGACGAAGCAATGATCCAACGAGCCAAAATTTTCGCTCATCGGGGCAACGACGCATTTCCGCTGTCGCAGATCCAAGCCGCCTTGCTGTTGCCGCAGCTGAAGAAACTACAAGTCCGCAACCAACGACGACAGCAGTCGGCTCTCAAGATTGCCGATGCCGTCAATCGGCTAAGCGCGTTGTCGTCAGTCACGCGTTCTGCGTATGAGGATTCAACTGGATCTTTTTACAAACTGCCGGTGTTACTAGACGCAAACAGTTCCATTGATCGAGCAACCTTCTTAGATGTGATTCAGGCCGAAGGCGTCGCGCTGGACATCGGTTTTCGAGGTTTTGCCAAACGTTCTAAACGCCGTTGCCGCCGGGTGGGATCGTTGAGCAATGCGATCAGCGCGGCGGAGAATACGATGCTGCTGCATCATCCGATTTTGTTGACCGATGATGATCAGATCGAACGGTTAATTGACGCCATTGAGCGCTGTTATCGTTACTGTTTGAATACTTGTTTGGAAACGTAATGGACGCAAAGAAAATCGAGCCCTATGTTCTTGCGATCGCAATCGTACTGCCCACGATTGTGACGTGGATCTATTTTGTTTCACTCGCCGACAGCGCCGCATCGGTTCAGCAAACCGCTTACGGCATCGGAAAAACAATTCAATTCGCGTTGCCGGTCGTTTGGGTTGGGTTGTTGTGCCGCGAAAAAATGACCAGTCTCCTACCTTGGGTGGAGGGTGAGTTTTTAGCCTCCAAACCTGAACAGGCTTTCCGAAGGTCCCAAGCGACCTGGACCGCGATCGGGTTTGGGGCGTTTGTGGCGGTCAGCGTCTTCGTCGGTTTCTATTTTATCGTCACGCCGCTGGGGCTTGCTCAGCCGCTGGTCGCGGAGGTGAATAAAAAAGTCGCCGGCATGTCCTTGAATTCACCAACGCAGTTTATTTTGCTGGGTTTGTTCTACGCGCTGGTGCATAGTTTTATGGAAGAGTATTACTGGCGCTGGTTCGTGTTCAAACGATTGCTGAATTATTTGCCGCTTTGGGGTGCCGTTGGCATTTCGAGTGTCGGGTTTATGGCGCATCACGTTATCTTGATGGCCACGTTTCTGGGCTGGGATTCACCGCTTGCCTATTTGATTTCGGCAACGGTCGCCATCGGCGGCGTCGTGTGGGCTTGGCTGTATTGGCGGTCCCGTCGACTGGCGTATCCGTGGATCAGCCACATGATCGTCGATGCGGCGATTTTTGCGTTGGGGTACGTGCTGGTGTTTGGTAATTCAACGATTTAGCTTCGTTAGGGCCGGTTCCTACCGGCGGCGTTTCATTCCTATTCACCGGGCTCGATAAAGAACGCGCGTTTTTGATTGGGCAGCGAATAATCGAAACCGCACGATCGAAACATTTCTTCGGATGCCGAGATCGCCAGCACTTCTTTTACCTTTTGTTCTCGAGCGCGTTGAACACACATCTTCACAAGCGTCCCCCCGATACCTTGCCTTCGAACCTCCGGGTTGACGGCTAAGCATTGGATTTCGCCCAATTTTTTGGAGTACATCTCAAAGGCCGCAAAACCAACGATTTTATTCTTGTGTCGGCAGATGAAACCATGCTTGAGCAGCAATTGCAGCTCCAAAGATGTCCTGGGCAGGAGTTGTTGAGAGTCCATAAACGGCTGCAAGAACGCTTGGACATCGGCAAGGTCGTCTTGGGTCGCGTCGTCGAATTGAAATTCAGATTCTGTCATTAATTTGTCAGGGCTTTCACGGCAGGTGGCCAGTAATCGTCGTTTTAGTTGCAGCACCAATGTTGAATCATCTTCGTGTACACTTCGCATCCCAGATGCAATTGTTCCAAACTGATCCATTCGTTTTTCGTGTGAGCTTGAGCGATATTGCCGGGGCCGCAAACGATCTTATTTTCAAGTTCGGTCAACACGCCACCGTCAGTCCCGTAAGGCACCGTAAGCGACTTTTTCTTGTGTAGCAATTTTAACGACGCGGTGACAAATTCTGAATCGGGCATGGCCCAAAAAGGATCACCGTAAGGATGCAGTTGAAGATTCAAATCGGTTTCCGCGGCAATGCGTTTGACTTCCTCGATAATTGGCCCATGGTCGACATCGGGCATCGGGCGGAAATTGACATGGCACTTGGCTTGGGATGACGTCACATTGGGCGCGGTTTTATCGCCTTCAATAGAAATGTTGAAGCTGAGTGTTGGCGGATCGAATTTGTTGTTCTGCAAAGTAGTGTCGGACTCGGTCCGTTCGCAAATCTCTTTCAATCCGCTGAGAAAGGGGATCAATTTCATGTTGGCGTTCACACCGTCCCGCGAACTGCTGTGAGCCGCGACGCCGGAGGCGGTGGCCGTGAATTCGTAGCAGCCCTTGTGGGCATGAACGACTTCCAGCATCGTTGGTTCACCGATGACGGCATTGGTTTGGTGTTGAACCATTTCGCGATAAAATTTGCTGTCTGCGGCAACAACGCGTGCGCCGTCAAAGCCGACCTCTTCGTCTGCGGTGATGACGATGTATAGCGGACGGTCGAGGTCTTCCCAAGAAAAATTCTGCGAAGCGGCTAACATGCAGGCGATCGGGCCTTTCATGTCGCAGCTGCCGCGCCCGTACAGACGATCCCGCGCGATGGCTGGTTCAAACGGGCCGTACTTTTTAGAAAACCAGCGTTTTGCCGGTACGACGTCGCTGTGACCAAACCAAGCCAGCCCCCCATAGCCGCCGCCCTTCTTCGCGACGAGATTGATCTTCGGTACACCTTTGGGATCGACATACCTGGTTTTCTCAACCACAAAGCCGTGCTTGGTCAGCTTCATTTCGAGATACTTGGAGATCTTCGAATTGGAGAGGTGGCTGGTCGAGTTGAACGTGATGAGCCGTTTGGCGTAACGCAGAGCTTTCATAGATTTTTTCTCGTGCGTAATTAGTAAGTGTCGTTTTTCTGCCGGTCGCGGCGACAATTCGTAACCAGACAAAACGCGCGATCGGCCCAACGATCTTCGTCGGAGCCACCCATCAACAATCAATCGAACGCTGCCAACGCTGCTTTTTTTCTGCGATCAGATTATAATACATCACGACAAAATATTCAGTCGGCATGTTCACTGATAAAGTAAAAGTTCGCAGGTCCGGTTCCCGCTATTTTTTTAGGAAAGGCGGAGCAAGGCCGGTAGGAACCGCCCCTTCCATCTAGTGCGTTTCACGAAATTGCCATTAAATTTTCTGCGAACCAATCCATTCGTTTATGAACACCGAATCCATTCACTTTGTCACCGGCCGCCTCGCCGAACCCGCGCTGCGAAACATCCTCGCACAGATCGCGGAGAACAGCGGGTTCCGATTCACCGTAGACGTCTTACCGATCACGGTGGCGGCTTTGATGACGCCCGACTGGATCGCGAAACGAATTTCGGTTCCCCCTGGCACTGATCGGATCGTACTGCCGGGATACTGCGACGGTGATCTTTCGGCGATCAGCGCCGTTGCGAACGTTCCCGTTGATGTTGGGCCCAAGGACCTGCGGCAGTTGCCACAGTTCTTTGGTCAGTCTGCCATCAAAGATAGTTTTGGCGAATGGGACATCGACATCATTGCGGAGATCAATCACGCGCCGCGCTTAACAACGCAGCAGATTCTGGCGATGGCCGACGAGATGAGGTCCGACGGTGCGACCTTAATAGACGTCGGCTGCCTACCGGAGTCGAATTGGAATGGCATCGGTGATTGCGTCAAAGCGCTCAAAGACGCAGGACATCGCGTTTCGGTGGACAGCCTCAACCCTGTTGAAATTGCGGCCGCGGCAAGCAACGGAGCCGAATTAGTTCTCTCAGTTAACGCCTCCAATCGAGAACACGCGGCCGACTGGGGGATCGAGGTGGTTGCGATCCCAGACGACATCCACGATTTCCGCTCGCTGGAACCGACGATTGAGTGGTTGACTGACCACAATGTGCCTTTTCGCATCGATCCGATTCTTGAACCGATCGGCTTAGGGTTCGCAAGGAGTCTGAAACGCTACATGGACGCGCGGGAACTTTGGCCAGATTTGGAAATGATGATGGGCGTCGGGAATCTGACGGAGCTGACCGATGTGGATTCGGCCGGAGTGAATATGTTGCTGATCGCGATCTGTCAGGAGCTTGGCATCCGGAGCGTGCTGACGACGCAGGTGATAAATTGGGCGCGGTCCAGCGTGAAAGAAATTGACGCCGCCCGGCGGATCGCTCACTATGCGATCAATGAGAAAGTTCCCCCAAAAAGGGTTTCGGACGAACTGTTGAGTTTGCGTGATCCGCAGTTGTTGAAGTACGATTTGTCGCAGATCGAAACGTTGGCCAGCAATATCAAAGACAATAACTATCGTATCTTGGCGGAGATGGGCCAGATTCATTTGCTGGGAAGCCGGCTTCACTTCCAAGGCGAAGATCCGTTTGACTTGTTCGATCAACTGGCCGATACCGATCCTAAGAATTTGGATCCGTCCCACGCGTTTTACTTGGGCTACGAAATGTGCAAAGCGCTGATCGCATTGCAGTTGGGCAAACAGTACACCCAAGACGAAGCGCTGCGCTGGGGGCACCTAACGGTCCCAGAGAAAGATCGTCATCGTTTGCGAAAGCGTAAGTATTAAAATTTGTCTTCATCCAGAACGCACTCGTCCTTATCAAGCTCTCCGGGCAGTGGCCCAACGGCCTTTTTCATAACTCATCATGCAACCCATCGTCCACAAATTTGAAACCGCACCCGAGGTCGGCGAAGCCCTGTTGGCGCTCCGTTGCTTGCCTGGTGTGTTGTTGCTTGACAGTGCGCGGCAAATTGAAACGGCAAAGGGAACTCCGCTGGGACGTTACTCGTTTTTGATGGCGGACCCCTTTGATTGGTTGGTTGCCGATCAAGCGGTGGAAGATCCTTTTGAGAAAATCCGTGCACTTTTGCAGCAGTGCCCGGCCCAGACAATTCCCGATCTGCCGCCGATGCAGGGCGGCGTCGCGGGTTTATTGAGCTACGATTTGAACGGCGCTTTCGAAGCCGTACCTCAGGCGGAATTCAACACGTTTCCGGTTCCGGCGATTGTGATGGGGGCCTACGATACGGTTATTTCTTGGGATCACCAAACCAATGAGGCATGGATTGTCTCGCAAGGTTTTCCTGAGGTCGATAAGGATAAACGCACGCGGCGTGCTCAAGATCGGATTGATTTCTTTCTGAACACGCTATCGACACACACCACCTCGAAATTGCCCGCGATCAATGGCCAACCGGAATCGTTGGAGCTGTCTTCATTTCAATACGCGGTGGCGGGACCGCCGGGGCTGACAAGTAATTTCAGCGCGGGTCGATTCAAAGCATCGGTGCAGAAATGCGTTGATTACATCTATGCCGGTGACGTCTTTCAGATCAATTTGGCTCAGCAACTGCGCGTCGCTGCGAACTGCCATGCGCTGGAGCTCTATTTTCGTTTAAAAGACGTCAACCCAGCACCGTTTAGCGCCTACTTCGACTTTGAAATTAGTGGTTTCGCGCGGACGCAGATTGTCAGTTCTTCGCCCGAACGTTTGATCGCCGTCAATCAGGGGCACGTTGAGACGCGTCCGATCAAGGGAACGCGCCCACGAACTGGAAGGCCGATGGTCGATATTTGGGCGCGGGAAAAACTGGCCAGCAGTGAAAAGGACATTGCCGAAAACACGATGATCGTTGATCTGATGCGGAACGATCTATCGCGCGTTTGTACCGACGATTCGGTAACGGTGCCTCAACTGTGCCAGATGGAAGAATACGCCAGCGTAATGCATCTGGTGTCCTCGGTCGAAGGACAACTGAGACCCGAATGCGATTTGACTGACCTGCTGTCGGCCATTTTCCCAGGTGGTTCAATCACCGGTGCTCCCAAGGTGCGGGCGATGGAGATCATCGCGGAACTGGAGCCCGATTCGCGCGGTGCGTATTGTGGCTCGCTGGGATATCTTGGGTTTGATGGTAACGCCGACTTAAACATTCTCATTCGAACGATCACCGCGCAGCGCGGTTGGTGGCAAATTCCCGTCGGCGGTGGCATCGTCAGCCAGTCTGATCCCCAACAAGAGTATGAAGAAACATGGGCCAAAGCCGCCGGGCTATTGCGGGCCGTCGCTGCCGGGGATTCCGGCGGCGAAGATTCAAAGCAGCTTCATCAGCAACAACAGGCGCAGCAACAAGCCCAGCAATAGGAACGTGCTTTGACACGAGTTTGACCATCAATGATTCTTGTTATCGATAACTACGACAGTTTCGTCCACAACCTTGCTCGGTATTTTCGGCAGCTGGGGCAGACGACGAAGGTGTATCGCAACGACGAAATCTCTGTCGACCAGATCCGCCAACTTGCGCCCGACGCGATTGTCATTTCGCCCGGCCCTTGCACGCCTCAAGAAGCGGGCGTTTCTCTGGAGGTGGTTGCTGAATTAACGGGTCAGTTTCCGATCCTTGGTGTTTGCTTGGGGCATCAAGCGATTGTCGAAGGGCTCGGTGGAAACATTATCCGTTCGGGCGGCCCGATGCACGGTCGCAGTAGCAGCGTGAAACACTCGGAGACAAAACTGTTCACCGACATCCCCAGCCCATTTCAGGTTGGCAGGTATCATTCTTTGATCGCCGATAAATCCGCCCTGCCCGATTGCTTGGCGGTGACCGCGACCGACAGCGGTGGGACGATCATGGCGGTCGAACACCTTACCGAGATCGTTGTTGGCGTGCAGTTTCATCCGGAGTCCATTTTGACCGAAAGCGGATATCAACTGTTGGCCAATTTTCTCCGTTTGTGTGGCGTTGCCGTCGAAGAAGGAGCCGGATCGTGATTCTTGAAGCAATTGTGACCACAATCAACGAAGACGGATCGACCAATATTTCACCCATGGGACCGTCGGTGACGGCAGATCTCAGCCAATTCGTACTGCGGCCTTTTGATACTTCGACAACCTTTGCAAACCTCAAACGCACCAAGTCAGGTGTGATGCATGTGACCGACGATGTGTTGATGTTCGCGCGGTCGGCCATCGGTGACAAACCGACAGAGGCACACACTCAAGCAGCAGAGAAAGTGGAAGGCACCATTTTACTGGACGCGTGTCGGTATTATGAATTCCAAGTCGCCTTCATCGACGAAACTGGGTCGCGGATGAGCCTCAATTGCCAGACCGTGGGCACCGGGCGATTGCGAGACTTTTTTGGTTTCAATCGGGCTAAACATGCGGTGATCGAGGCCGCGATTTTGGCGACGCGATTGGACTTTTTGCCGCGCGGCGAAATTGAACAGTCCATGATGCGGCTGCAAACAATCGTCGACAAAACGGCCGGTCCGCAAGAGATCGAGGCCATGAAATTGATCAGTGCCTTTATCCGCTGCTAGTCAACGACCTTTGGGTGAACTCGTTCGATCGAACTTCTGGAATCGTTGCCGCATCCACTTCCTCACCCTACGTTTGTGACGCTAGTTCGGTCAGAAGGGTCGGTTCTACGAACGATCCTACTTCAGCGCATTGATGAAAATATTCATGCGACCCTCTAGCGCGTCGATGTCTTTTCCAAAATGGTCGACGAAGAACCCGACGCGGTCCAATTTATCATGAGCCCGAAAGCTGCCGCGTTTGGCGTCGCGCTTCAAATAGCTCATGTAATCCGCTTGTCGATTTTCATTCAAATAGAAACTGATTCCCCAAGCAATTGCGTACGCCAGTTCAGGGTTCGTTTCGAATAAGCGATCGTCTTGAATCAGCTCCAGCAGTTTTCCTTCGGTCTTCCCAGCGGTCATGTACTTACGAAACGCCTTCAGACGCGTGCGGTTGATCCGTGACTGGAGGCTGGGCGACTTCTTAAAGTCATAGAC